>JABIPG010000244.1 GCA_018698795.1 Rhodospirillaceae bacterium | reverse complement strand
GCCGTTTCATCCCAATCCGTCAAAGCCGACCTTCACGCCGCCCGCCGGCGCGGTTGATGCGCACTGCCACGTGTTCGGCCCGGCAGATGAATTCCCCTACGCACCGGAGCGCAAATACACACCTTGCGATGCGTCGAAAACGCAGCTGTTTGCCCTGCGCGATCACTTAGGTTTCGCACGCAACGTCATCGTTCAGGCCACTTGCCACGGCAAGAACAACGACGCCATGGTCGATGCGCTCAATGGCGCCGGTGATATGGCCCGAGGCGTCGCCATGATCGGGTCCGAGACCACCGACGACGAGCTCAAGCGCATGGACGAGGCCGGCGTGCGCGCCGCGCGCTTCAACTTCCTCAAGCGCCTTGTCGGCGACACGCCCAAAGAGGTCTATGTCGCCGCCGCCGAGCGCATTGCCGAGCTCGGTTGGCACAACGTCGTCTACTTCGAGGCCAACGAGCTTGAAGAGCTGACGCCGTTTTTGACCAGCCTGCCGGGCATTGTCGTGGTTGACCACATGGGCCGGCCCGACGCGTCTAAGCCCTTGGACGACCCGGACTTCCAGCGCTTTCTCACGCTGATGGACAAGCACGAGAACTTCTGGGTCAAGGTCAGCTGCCCCGAGCGCCTGACCATAGACGGCCCGCCCTACGACGATGTCGTGCCCTTCGCCCGCGAACTCGTCGACCGCTTCACCGACCGTGTGCTGTGGGGCACCGATTGGCCGCACCCGAATATGAAATCGCACGTGCCGGACGAAGGCCAGCTGGTCGACGTGATCCCGAAAATCGCCACCGATGCGGCCAAGCAACAGGCCTTGCTCGTGGATAACCCGATGCGGTTATACTGGGGCTAACCTTGAACTAATTTGGCGCGACACCAAACCGGACGAGGAGACAATCATGCCTACGCCTAATAACGATCCCATACCGGGCACCACCATGTTCGACGGCGCCATGGCCATGAAGGGCTATGGGCTGAACAAGATGTGTTACTCGTTTAATCGCGCTGATTGCCGTGACGAATTTCTCGCCGACGAGATGGCCTACTGCGATAAGTTCGGCCTGACCGCCGCCCAAAAAGACGCCATCACGCGGCGCCATGTGCTCGACCTCATTGCGAACGGGGGCAACATTTATTACTTGGCGAAGTTCGCCGGTATCTTCGGCCTCAACGTCCAAGACGTCGGCGCCCAGCAGAGCGGCATGGACTTGGAAGATTTCAAGCAAATGCTTGTTGATCACGGTAAGTAGGGAGACGCATCATGGCTAAAATCGTAGGTGGCCTGACCACATCCCACATCCCCGCCGTCGGCAACGCCATCGCGCGCGAGTTGTTCGACGACCCGTACTGGAAGCCGTTTTTCGATGCCTACCCGAAAGCCCACGAATGGCTGGGCGAAGTGAAGCCCGACATCGCGATCGTTGTTTATAACGATCACGGGCTGAACTTCTTTTTGGATGCGCAGCCGACCTTTGCCGTCGGAGCGGCGCCCGAGTACCGAAACGAGGATGAAGGCTGGGGCATCCCAACTATTGACCCGTTCCCGGGCGACCCGAAATTGTCGTGGCACATCATCGAATCGCTGGTCGCCGATGAGTTCGACGTCGTCTCGTGCCAGGAGATGTCCGTCGATCACGGCTTCGTCGTGCCGCTGCAATTGTTTTGGCCGGAAGGTCGGCCCGTAAAGACCGTGCCGATTTGTATCAACACCGTGCAGCACCCGGTGCCGACACCGGCCCGGTGCTACAAGCTGGGCCAGGCCATCGGCCGCGCGGTGGCGTCTTACGCGGAAGACTTGAACGTTGTTGTTTTGGGCACCGGCGGCATGTCGCACCAGTTGGACGGTGAACGGGCCGGGTTCATCAACAAGCAGTTTGACCTGATGTGCATGGAGAAGATCGTGAGCGAGCCCGAAGAGCTGGCCAAATACTCCATCCACGATCTCGTCCGCCTCGCCGGTGCGCAAGGCACGGAGCTGATCATGTGGCTGTGCATGCGCGGCGCCTTGGGCGACACGGTGACCAAAGTGCACGAGAACTACCACATCCCGATTTCCAATACGGGCGCGGGGATGATGGTGCTTGAATCAACTGCGTAAATTTTCTGACGAGATGAAGCCAGTTTCGTGGTTTCGCCCCGTTTTTCCGGGGTCAAAACCTGTTGTTTTTCAAGCACATCAAAAAAATCTGGGGAACGAACCCAATTTACCCCCGACTCCCGCGCGCTGGGGATGGCCGGTCGGCCAGCGCGTGGCTCCAGTGGTCTCGCTGTCGGCGATAGGCCGTAAATCGTGCGCAACCCTTTGATTTCAAAGGGACTATGGTTTTCTTGGCGAACCGAACAACACCAAAACCCGACATGCCCGGGCAGTTGTGGATCAAATCCGGCCATGACGAATATGAGAGATCGCGTAAACAGCCAAAATAGCTCTCACAAAAACCGACCCCAACCCGCTCCCCCAAACAAGAGCATCGACGCCGGCGCATGTCATATAAGAATGTCAAATAGCGAGCCTGCACCAATCACGCCCGCAAGAGCGGATCGATGCTGCATTATCGCTATAGCACATATTCCCGAAAAGTCAATAAATTCCTATAAATCATAAAAGGTGCCATAATGGTCCATTAAGGACTATGCTGGTCTCAATCAACGGAGCTCCATGATGGCCATCAACGTAAAACTCTCGGAATCGCTTGTCGCCGACGCCAAACGGTCCGGCGCGGTTCATCATCGGTCTCTGCCTAAGCAGATCGAGTATTGGTCGCGCATGGGCAAGATTGCTGAGGAGAATCCGGACCTGCCGTTTTCCATGATCCGCGACATCCTGGTCGCGCGTGCCGAAGAAGCGGATGAAGATTACGTTTTCGACTGATGGTCCGTATTCTCCAGACGCCGACCTTCAAACGGGCGGTGAAACGCCTGCATCACCAACAAAAGCTCGCCCTGGATGAGGCCATCCGCGCGATTGCCGAAGCCCCCGACATCGGTGAGGCGAAGGTCGGGGATTTGGCTGGCGTTCGCGTTCACAAGTTCAAGATGGACAAGCAATCGATGTTGTTGGCCTTCGAGGTGTCCGATGGCGAAGGTGTGGTCAAATTACTGGCACTAGGCAGTCACGAGAATTTCTATCGCGACCTCAAACGGTGAGTCACTTCGCCCCCACCTCCAATCCCCCTTTCCTCACCCCCAAGACCGTATAAAGTAGCCGCAACGTTCGCGGCGGCATTTCCATGCGCTGCCCGACCAAACAAAATTCACATTGGGGGAGACACGACATGATTGAAGAGCCGCCGTTATTGACCATCCGCAAGCCTACACGCCGCCCCAGCGCCGCCCAGATCGCCGCTTTTCAGGGCGTGCCGACGGGTTTTGTCGCCGATGCCATGTGGGGGGTGGGGGCGCTGTCGTCCGACATTCAGCCTGCCGGTGGCGGGCGTGATTTCAACTGCGTCGCAGCCGGGCCGGCGCTGACGGCCGATTGCCGGCCGGGCGACATTCTGGCCGTGCTGGCGGCGTTGAAATTCATCCAGCCGGGCGACATCGTGGTTTCCGCCTTCGCCGCCTTTCAGGGCTGCGCGGCAGCGGGTGACCGGGTCATCGGGATGATGAAGAACAACGGCGCGGCCGGGTTCGTCACCGACGGGCCGATCCGCGATTATGCGGGCGTGGTCGAGGTCGGTCTGCCGACCTGGTGCACCGGTTTGACGCCGGCGTCACCGGTCTCGAATGGGCCGGGCACCGTCGGGGAACCGGTGCAGATCGGCGGCCTTGAGGTCGAAAGCGGTGACATGATCGTTGGTGACCGCGATGGCGTGGTCGTGGTGCCGTTCGAGAAAATAGATGAAGTCATTGACATGCTCGCCCACGTGCGGGAGCTGGAAACGGCGCTGGACGCCGACGTCGCCGGCGGTCTGAAACTGCCCGGCGCCATCGAGGAATTGCTGGAAAGCGATCAGGTGAAGTATATCGACTAAGACGTCACCATCCCACCAAGCCGCTTCACCGCATCAACAAGCACCGGCAGGTTCTCGCCGGCGAAATCGCCCCTGGGGCCGATGGCGTTAAGCATGTAGCGGATCGGTGTGGCCTCGCCCTCGATCACCGGCACGGCGATGGTTGCCAGGCCTTCGGGCACGCTGTCTTCCTCGTAGGCGAAACCGGCCATGCGGTCTTGGCGGACTTGTTGGGCCCAGACTTTGTAGGTGGGTTGATGGCGCAGCCAGTGCGTGCGCTTGTAGGCGGCGCGCAGGTGCGCATCGTCGGTGCCCTCCCATCCCACCAACAGCCGCCCCGCGCCGCCCAACGGCACAGGGATGCGAAACCCCACCTTGGCGTACAGGCCCAGGGGTTGGTTGGGGGCGGCGCAATCGACGATGATCATGGAGTCCGTGCGCACGCGCTGGCTTAAATAGATACAAACGCCAAAGCGCTCGCTCGCATCGCGCAGTGCCCCTTGCAGGCGGCCTGGGATATCGTCGGATGTTTGCAGATTAGAGATCTCCAGCACGCCGCCGAGGCTGAGCCGGTAGGTCTTGGTATCAGGGTTAAACTCAACCACGCCTTCCGATTGCAGCGTTTTCAGTACCGCGTAAACCGTGCCGGGGTAGCGGCCCAGTTTGGCGGCCAGCGGCGTGACGCCCATGGGGCCCGGCTGCTTGGCCAGGCTGCGCAGGATTTCGATGGTCAGTTTTGCCGCGCCGACAGGTTTCACGCCCGGCTTAACATCGGGTTTGGAGAGTGATGGTTCGGAAGCCATGAATATTCTATACAAAATATAATTATTCTATTCAATAAATCATTTCTTGAAGCCATTTGCCGTTCGCGGCTACATTTCTCCGATCCATTGGGGTGCCTTAGGGAGATTTCCGCATGCCTTACCAATCCGTATTCCGCCCGGACCTGTTTGCGGGCCAGACCATCATCGTCACCGGCGGCGGCTCGGGTATTGGGCGCTGCATCGCGCATGAGCTTTCGGCGTTGGGTGCCAAGGTCGTACTCACCGGGCGTTCGCGCGAACAATTAGAGGCCGTCAGCGCCGAGATTGTTGAGGACGGCGGCAGCGTCGATGTTGAGGATTTCGATATCCGCGCCGAAGACGTGGTAGCCGAAAAAGTCGCCGCCATTCTAGAGCGCAACGGGCCGATTGCGGGGCTGGTGAACAACGCCGGCGGGCAGTTTGTCTCACTGCTCGAAGATATGTCGCAGAAGGGCTGGGAGACCGTGATCCGCACCAACCTGACCGGTGGGTTTTTGATGAGCCGCGAGCTGGTGCGCCAATGCATGAGCGAGCAGGGCGGCGCCATCGTCAACATCACCGCCGATTTCTGGAACGGCATGCCCTACATGGGCCATTCGGGCGCAGCCAGGGCGGGCATGGTCAACTTCACCGAGACCGCCGCCATCGAGTGGGCGCACTATGGCATTCGGGTCAATGGCGTGGCGCCGGGCATTATTGCCTCAGCCGGTCTCGATACCTACGACGACACGGCCAAGGCGCGCTTGAAGGCGCGCATGGCGAGCCTGCCCATGCGGCGGTTCGGCACCGAGGCCGAGATATCAGCGGGCGTGGTGTTTTTGCTGAGCCCGGCGGCGGCGTTTATCTCGGGCGAGACGCTCCGCGCTGACGGTGCGGTGCCCAATATGCGACCCAGCTACCAAGTGCCGGATCATGAGCGCACGGAATCATTCCAGGGCTTCCATCGCGCGGTGATGCCGAAATTTATGGACGAATAGAGAGAGATTTCAAATGCAGTTCACGCATGAACATCGCGAATTGGAGCGCACGACGCTCAAAGTGATCGAGCAGCACATCGACCCCTATATCGACGATTGGGAGGAGGAGCAGATGTTCCCCGCCCACACGGTGATGAAAGCGTTCGGCGATGCGGGGCTGTTGGGGATCACCAAGCCATCCGATTATGGCGGGCTGGAGTTGGATTTCTCCTACGAGATGGTGTTTGCCGAAACCATGGGCAATGTGCGGTCCTCAGGTTTGGGCTCGGCGGTGGGCGTGCAGGGCACCATGTGCACGCCGGCTTTGGCTAAGCACGGATCAGACGAGTTGAAACGTGATTGGCTGGCACCGACGATTGCTGGTGACCTGGTCGGCTGTATCGGGGTCAGTGAAGGGCACGCGGGCTCGGACGTCGCCAAGATCAAGACCTTCGCGAAACGAGATGGTGACGACTACGTCATCAACGGCTCGAAGATGTGGATTACCAACGGCGTGCAGGGCGATTGGATTTGTTTGCTTTGTAATACCTCCACCGAAGGCGGCCCGCATAAAAACAAAACGATGATTGTCGTGCCGCTGAAATCGAAGGGTGTCAGCGTCGGGCGTAAGCTCGATAAGATGACGCTGCGCTGCTCGGACACCGCCGAGCTGTTTTTCGACGACGTGCGTGTGCCGGTCTCGAATCGTATTGGTGACGAGGGCCAAGGGTTCATCTACCAGATGGGGCAGTTCCAGGAAGAGCGCATGTTCGTCGCCGCGCGCGCCGTCCGGGCCATGGAGATGGCGATTGAATACACCATCGATTACACCCGCGAGCGCGATGTTTTCGACCACAGCATTTTGTCCAACCAGGTCGTCTATCACAAGATGGCGGAATTGCAGACCGAGGTGGAGGCGCTGCGCTCGTTGTTGTATCGCGCCACCGAGAAGTATGTCGCTGGTGAGGATATTTTGCAGATGGCGTCCATGGCGAAATACAAGGCTGGCAAGATGTCCATGACGCTGCCGTCGGAATGCCTGCAATACTGGGGCGGGCAGGGTGTGATGACCGAAAATTGGATCACCCGGGCGTATCGCGATATCCGCCAGACCGGCATTGGCGGCGGGGCCAACGAGATTATGCTCGAAGTGATCGCCAAGACCATGGGCATTCATCCGGGTAGAACGAGGAAGTAGAGAGATGGATTTCACATTTTCAGAGGAACAAGAACAGGTCCGCGATATGGTGCGGCGGTTCTGCGCCACGGAGATGGCGCCGCTGGTGTTCGAGGCCGAGGAGACCGAGACCTTTCCGCGCGAGATGTTTCGCAAATGGGGCGAGTTGGGGTTGCTTGGCGTGCGGTATCCGGCGGACGACGGCGGCTCGGGCATGGACAAGGTTTCCGACTGCATCATCCGCGAGGAAATGAGCTACGTCAGCCAAGCCTTCTCGTCGAGCTGGTCGGCGCATTCGCATTTGGGCATCTGGCCGATTTGGCGGGCCGGGACGGACGACCAAAAAGAGCGGTTTTTCAAGCCCGCCCTGGCCGGTGAGAAAATCGCGGCGTTCGGTTTGAGCGAGCCCGACGTGGGCTCCAACATCCGCGCACTGAAAACGCGCGCTGAGAAGGTTGAGGGGGGATGGCGCATCAATGGTGCGAAGATGTACATCACCAATTCGCCCATCGCCGACTTTATGTTGCTCGCAGCGCGCACAGACCCGGAGATTTCGCCCAAGTCGATCTCGCTGTTTATCGTCGAGTTGCCGAACGATGGGTTTCAGATCAACAGCCTGAAAAAAGAGGGCATCCGCGCGTCCGAGACCGGCCTGATCTATATCGAGGACGCCTTCGTGCCCGATGATTGCCTGCTCGGCGCAGAGACCGGCACGTATCCGATTATCCTGGAATCCTTGACCGAGAACCGCGTCGGCGTTGCCGCCAACTCACTCGGCATCGCACGCGCCGCCATGGATGCGTCTATCTCCTACGCCCGCGAGCGCGCCATCGGCAGCCGCAAGGTCGGCGACTTTCAGGCCATCCAGCACAAGATCGCCGACATGGCCGCCGAAATCGAAGCGGCGAAGTGGTTGGTCTATTACGGAGCGTGGCGGGTCGACAACGATACGCTGGACCAGGCCACGGCATCGAAGGTCAAACTGATCGCGTCGGAAACGGCGCTTAGGGCCACCGAACAGGCCATCCGCATTCATGGCGGTGCCGGCATCATGCGCGAATACCCGGTCGGGCGCTTTCACCGCGATGCGCTGGTTTACGTGATCGGCGAGGGGACCTCAGAAGTGCAACGCAACCTCATCGCCCGCAGCCTGGAGCTTTCGTCATGACATTTGAAGCACTCACTTACGAGGTCCGCGACCAAGTTGCTCTCATTACCCTCAATCGTCCCAAAACCCGCAATGCGCTGGACCTCACCATGCGGGCGGAATTGAGCGACGTCGTCACAATGCTGCGCGAAGACGCGGACTTGCGTGCCGCCGTCATCACCGGGTCCGGCGGCAGTTTCTGTGCCGGTGGTGATCTGAAGTCGTTGAGCGAAAGCCGCAGGCCCACCACTGCGAACCGAAAGCGCATCCAGAACCTGCATACCTGGTTGCCCGAGTTGGTGGATTTGGAACTGCCGGTGATCGCCGCTGTCGATGGCCCGGCCTTCGGTGCGGGCATCAACTTGGCGTTGGCGGCGGATTTCGTGCTGGCGACGCCGAGGGCGAAGTTTTGCGCGGTGTTCGGGCGTATCGGTTTGGTGCCGGATATGGGTGGGTTTTTCTTGCTGCCGCGCATTGTCGGGCTTCAAAACGCCAAAGACTTGGTATTCACAGCGCGCACCGTCGAGGCCGAAGAGGCCAAATCGCTGGGCATGGTTAAGGAGATTGTGCCGGAAGAAGGATTTGTCGATCATGCCTTGGCGTTCGCGGGGCGCTTCAAGAACGCATCGCGCGACGCCATCGGCATGGCTAAAACCATTCTCAATCGTTCGACCGAATCGGACCAGCGCACCTTGGGCGAGATGGAAAGCTATGCCCAGGCCGTCTGTATGGAGAGCGATTATCACCACGAGGCCGTCCGGCGATTTCTCGGCAAAGAGCAGCTGGCATTCGACTGGGATCGCGCCGACGATTAGATTGAAAACGGTTAATCCATCGGCTCACACCTCCGGGACGATCAGCGAGATGCCATGGACGCATTGCGTTCTATACTTGAACCGGGCTTGAACCGGTTGACTGTCTCGCTTCGCCAGATCAGGTTCAAGGCTTGACCCATCTGATGAAATTTCTGGCGCTCTGTGTCTTCGAAACCGGGGATGTCATCGTGCGTTGGCGAACCCTCGAAGGGCATTTGTCTTGAGCGGCGCTGCCAACCGCCGCATCGAGTATGTTTTCTTCACCATTCTCGCGCTGCTTTGGGGATCGTCTTATCTGTTTATCAAGGTCGCGGTCGCCGAAATTCCACCGGTCACGCTCATCGCGATGCGGGTTGCCGGTGCGGCGGTTTTTCTCACGATCGTACTTTTGCTGCAGCAGAAGACCATGCCTCGTGAACTTCGGACATGGGGGCAGTTTGGAATCCAGGCGATCTTCAACAGTATCGCCGCATGGACGGCTCTGGCATGGGGGCAGCAATTTGTGGGCGCCGGTTTGGCGAGTGTTCTCAACTCAACGGCGCCGATTTTCGTGTTTTTGTTCACGGCCCTGGTGACCCGACACGAGGCACTCGACGGACGAAAACTCATCGGTGCTGTTGTCGGGTTGATCGGCGTTATCTTGATTGTCGGTGTCGATGCCCTGGCGGGGCTTGGTGGAGCCGTGGCTGGTCAAGTGGCGTGTCTGGTCGGTGCGATGCTGTACGCAGGGGCGGCGATCTACGGAAAACGATTTGCCCAGGTCGGCGCATTGCAGACCGCATTGGGAACGATGCTGTGGGCGACGGCCGTGCTCGTTCCCGCCGCTTTCGTGCTCGAAAACCCATTGGCGCTGAGCCCAAGCCCAAAGGCCCTGGCGGCGACGGCAATATTGTCGATCTTCTGCACCGGCGTCGCACTGTTGATCTATTTCAGGCTGGTACATACGCTCGGTTCGCTGGGCGTCGCCAGCCAAGCCTACCTGAGGGCCGGGGTAGGGGTGATCTTGGGGGTGGTTTTGCTTGGTGAGACGATTACGCCGATGGTGCTGATCGGGCTTGTTGCGGCGATCGCCGGTGTGGCCATGATCAACGCCCCAACCCGACAACGCCAAGGCTGAGCTTCGCCTCACGCCATGCCAACAGCCTCGTCGAAAGTTTCCAGTTGTTCGCCGGGCCGTGCGCGGATCATGTCGGTCAGCTCCTTGCGCAAGCTCGCGTAGGCCGGGTCGTCGTAGACGTTGCGCATTTCATTTGGATCTTCGCCCAAGTCGTACATTTCGCCGGCGGTCGATTCCAATTCGAGCGTCAGCTTGGCGGTTTTGGTGCGCACCGTGCGCAGCGCCAGCGGCACGCCGCAGCGGCTCGGATGCACGTTCCATTCGGAGTATGCGACGTCACGGGTCTCGTCGCCTTCGATCATCGGTCGCAGCGAGCGGCTTTGCGCGGCACTCGGTAAAGACGTGCCGGCGTAGTCGCAAAAGGTCGCGGCGTAATCCAGCGTCGAGACAGGGTCGGCAACCACTTTTCCAGCGGGCACGCCCGGGCCACGAAAGATAGAGCCGACGCGCAACAATCCTTCATAGGCCATCGGGCCTTTCAGGTAGAGGCCATGGTCGCCCAGATAATCGCCGTGGTCGGTGGAGTAGACGACGATGGTATTCTCAGACAAGCCCAGCCTGTCGAGAGCGGCTAGAATACGCCCGACGTTGTGATCGATCAGGGATATCATGCCGAAGTAGTTGGCCGTCATCTCCCTGAGTTGGGCTTCCGTCTGGTCGGGTGCGCGTGAGCCCTTGGCACGGAAGGTTTTCATGATCGGGTCGGCCAGTTCGGGCTCGGTTTCCAACGCAGCGCGGTGCCACCAGGGGCGTTCGTCCAAATCCTTAACGCCCTCGACCGGCAGGTCGACCTCGTCGGGGTGATGCAGCCCGCTCCAGGGTTCAGGGCAATCGAAGGGGTGGTGCGGATCGGGGAACGACACCCACATGGAAAACGGCTTGTTGGTCCCGTGATTATTCAAAGTGTGATTGTTCAGATATTCAATGGCGCGTTCGCCGATCCAGGTGGAATTGTGCCAGGCGACAGGTAGCCCGGAATACCAGGTTTGTGCCGCGCCTGTGCCGGGGCGTGTTTCCGAGGCCCAGGCGTCGAACCCCGTATCGCCCGCCACTTGATCGAAGAACCAGCGCTCATAGTGCTGGCCGCAAGGCGGTTTGGTGGCCGGGCGCGTCTTGTGCCAATGGCCGAGAATGATCAACTCCACGTGCTCGAAACCCATATAGGGGCCGGTCCAATCAGGCGCATAGTCGCCCGACGAGACACGGCATTCCGGTGTGCCGGTGGGTTTGAAATTCGATGCGGTCGAGAAATGCGCCTTGCCGATGAGCGCCGTGTCGTAGCCGGCGGCGGTCATTTGAGCGGCGTACCCCGCTGCACCGACCTCCGGCCTGAGATCGATGCCGTTGTCGGCAACGCCATGGGTGAGGGGTAACTGACCGGTCAGGATTGAGGATCGTGATGGCTGGCACACCAAGTTCGGCGTGATGCAGGCGTCGAAGCGCGTGCCCGCCGCCGCCAATTGATCGAGATGCGGCGTTTTGACGCGTCGCCCGGCAAAGCCATAGCAGTCGGCACGCTGTTGGTCGGATGTGATGAACAGAATATTCGGGCGGTCAGTCATATTTATCTCCTCAAGCCCCCACCGATATATTGCTCAGTTTATCGCCGCGCCCACAAAGTTCAAACGCACACGAAAAAGCCTTTCACCCGATGGGCGGGGCGTCTATTTTTCGCCCTGGGGAGCAACCAACACATAAGGAGAAGCCCATGCCCGGCCCGCTGGAAGGTATCCGCGTTTTTGATCTGACCCGTATCTTGGCGGGGCCTAGCTGCACACAGATGTTGGCCGACTTGGGCGCCGATGTGATCAAAATCGAGCGCGCCGGTGCTGGCGATGATACCCGTAAATTCGCGCCACCCTTCATTCAAGATGCGAACGGCGAAGAAACGTCCGAAAGCGCCTATTTCTGTGCCGCCAATCGCAATAAGCGCTCGGTGACGCTAGATATCTCCAAGCCCGAAGGCCAGGCATTGGCGAAAAAGCTGATCGCCAAATCGCACGTGTTGGTGGAGAACTTCAAGACCGGCGGCCTGGCTAAATACGGTCTCGGCTACGACGATCTGAAAGATGAGTTCCCGGGCCTGATTTATTGTTCGATCACCGGGTTTGGCCAGACCGGTCCCTACGCGCTGCGCCCGGGTTATGATGTCTTGATTCAGGCCATGAGCGGCATGATGAGCGTCACCGGTGAGCCCGATGGCGAACCGATGAAATCCGCCATCCCCGTCGCCGATTTGATGGCCGGCATGTATGCGGGCGTCGCCATCAACGCCGCTCTCCGCCACCGCGAGTTGACCGGCGAAGGCCAGCAAATCGACATCGGCATGTTGGACGTCATGGTGGCGTTCTCGACCGTGCAGGGGATGAACTATCTCTCCACCGGCAACGTGCCCGAGCGCCTGGGCAACGCGCACCCCAACATCGTGCCCTATCAGGCCTTCAAAACCGCTGACGGCGCCATGATTTTAGCAGTCGGCAACGATAGCCAGTTTCAGCGGTTTTGCGACGTCGCCGACGCGCCGGACCTGGCCAGTGACGAGCGCTTCGCCACCAATGCGCTCCGGTTGCAGAACCGCGAACAGATCGTACCCCTCGTGCAAGACTTGCTGCTCAAGCAACCGACGCAGTTTTGGCTCGAGGCGCTTGAGGCCAATTCGATTTCCGGTGGGCCGATCAACAAGCTCGACCAGGTGTTCGCCGACCCGCACGTCAACGCGCGCGGCATGAAGGTCGAGATGGACCACCCGGCGACGGACGGCGGTAAGGTGACCCTAATCAACAGCCCCATGAAATTGTCCGGCACGCCGACCGAAAACCGCATGGCGCCGCCGATGCTGGGCCAACACACCGATGAGGTGCTCAGCGAAGTGTTGGGCATGGATGACACGGAACTGGCGGCGTTACGGGATTCCGGTATCATTTGATTCCATCGCCCACAGATTTTGTCGATTAGATTCCGATGCCGGTTTGAAATGAGGTAAACATAAAAACCTCCAAGCTCGAGGCCATCGCTAACAGCTTTCACCCAGCCAGAGACAAGCAGACCGGAATCCGACGATGAATGACTCAACAGCCTTGACGCAAGATATGGTCAACGAGATCACCGCATGGCGCCGGGATCTGCACATGCACCCGGAACTCGGGTTCGATGAACACCGGACATCAGAGTTGGTCGCGGAGAAGCTGCGGGGCTTCGGCCTCGAGGTCCACGAGAACGTTGGTAAAACCGGCGTTGTCGGTGTTTTGCGCCGTGGCGACGGACGAAAATGCATCGGCATGCGGGCGGATATGGACGCGTTGGCCATTTCCGAGGCAAACACCTTCCCGCACAAATCCCAACACAATGGCCGTATGCATGCTTGCGGCCATGACGGGCATACAGCCATGCTGCTTGGTGCGGCGAAAGTCCTCGCTGAGGCCGGTGATTTCGACGGCACGGCCGTATTCCTTTTTCAGCCGGCCGAGGAACATGGCCAGGGCGCGTTGGCAATGATTGAAGATGGGCTGTTCGAGCGCTTCCCGATGGAGGCGGTTTATGCCATCCACAACATGCCGTCTCTAAAAGCTGGAAATTTTGCGCTCCGGCCTGGCCCCATCATGGCCTGTGAGGACAATTTTGAGATTTCGATCTTCGGCAAGGGGGGGCACGCGGCGCAGCCGCATCTCAGTATTGACCCGATCGTTATCGGTGCCGAAGTTGTGCTGGCGTTGCAGAGTGTCGTGTCGCGGGTTCTCATTCCAACCGACAACGCGGTCTTGAGCGTTACCGACTTCGCCGTGGAGGCCACCCGCAACGTGATTCCTGAGACGGTTGTGCTGCGTGGTGATACGAGATCATTCACACCCGACGTTCAGGATCGAATGGAAGCTACCATGGCGCGCTTGGTCGCGGGCATATGTGAAGCCCATGGCGCCGAACATGCGTTTAGCTATTCCCATGAATTCGCATCGACCATCAATTCTCCGGCGGAGGCCGCCATTGCCGCACAGGTGGCTGCCAGCGTCGTTGGTGCGGAGAGCGTTGATGCGTCGTATCCGGCGTTGATGGCGTCAGAGGATTTCGGCTACATGCTGCAACGAAGGCCGGGCTGCTACGTGCTTTTAGGGAATGGCGGCGATGGTCCCGGCGGATGCGGCCTGCATAGCCCGCACTACGACTTCAACGATGATATCGCACCAACCGGCATCGCTTTTTGGGTCAATCTGGTGCAGTCTCAACTGGTTTCGTAAGTAAAGGGGCGACCGTGACACCAGTGCTATCGCGTGGGTTCGAGACATCGGAATATGAGGCCCGGCTCCAGCGGGTTCAGGGCCGGATGGGGGATGCGCACCTCGATGGCATTCTTCTGACGACAGAACCGGAAGTGCGGTACTTTACGGGGTTCTTCACGCAGTTCTGGGAAAGCCCGACACGGCCGTGGTTCGTGATCGTGCCGTTGTCGGGGAAACCGATTGCCGTGATTCCCGAAATCGGCGTCTCCGGTATGGCCGCGACCTGGGTCGACGACATCCATACATGGCCGGCGCCACGACCTGAAGATGATGGCATTTCGCTGTTGGGCTCGGTGATTGAGGGGCTGCCGCGCCGCCATGGCCGGCTTGGCGTGCCGCTCGGGCATGAGAGCATATTGCGCATGCCGTTGGGCGATTATCAAAAGCTGCTCGACGGGCTGATGGGACTGGAAATCATCGACGTATCTGAGATGTTGCACCAGATACGTTTTATCAAATCGCCGGTCGAAATCGCCAAGATCGCCCATGTTTGTGAGCTGACTTCCGATGCTTTCGAGGCCCTGCCTGCATCCATGGCGCTGGGCGAGAGCGAACGCCAAATCTGCCAGCGCATGCGGATTGATCTTTTGCGGCGTGGCGCCGATACCACACCTTATATAATCTCCGGTTCCGGTCCGGGCGGCTACGACAGCATTATCATGGGGCCGACGGACCGCATCCAGGAAACCGGCGATGTGCTGATCATCGACACCGGCACGACCTTTGACGGCTACTTCTGCGATTTCGATCGTAACTTTGCCTTCGGCACTGCGGACGATGCCGTGCGCCGCGCCTACGACGTCGTTTTTGCGGCGACGGGTGCCGGCTTTGCGGCGGCGAGGCCGGGTGCGACGACCAGCGATGTTTGGGCCGCCATGTGGCGGGTGATGGAAGACGGCGGCGCGCTCGGCAACAGCGTCGGCCGCCTTGGTCACGGCCTCGGCATGCAATTGACGGAGTGGCCTTCAAACACTGCGGACGACCACACCCAGCTTGTACCCGGCGCGGTCATCACCTTGGAGCCCGGCATGGAGTTCGCGCCCGGCAAGCAGATGGTGCATGAGGAAAACATCGTGATCACCGAGAGCGGGGCCGAGTGGATCAGCCGCCGCGCGCCCGCCGAGTTGCCGGTGATTACCTGAAGGAACGGCACGATGACGACTTTGGACATTGATTTCGAACTCGACGACATCGCGCCCGGCGGGCGGGTCGGACTGATCGCACTGGCCACCGACTACAACAGCGAAACCGACCTTCGTCGGATGTTTCCAGACGGCGTTGATCTGTTCACCAACCGCGTGTCCAACGCCAACCCGTTGACGCTGGAGAATCTCCGCGCCATGAGCGGTGATATCCCCCGCGCCGCTGCGGGTATTCTGCCCGCGAAAGGCGTTGATGTGATGATCTATGGCTGTACGTCCGGGACCGCGGCCATTGGTGAGGCGGAGATTGAAGCCAAGGTGCATGAAGCCCAGCCGGGCATACCGTGCACCAATCCCATTGCGGCTGTGCGGGCAGCGTTGGGGGCATTTGGCGCTAAGCGCATATCGGTGCTGACCCCTTATACCGATAGCGTGAATAACGAACTGGCTGAGCGTTTTCGCGAGCAAGGGTTTGATATCATCAACATCGACGGCTTCGGTATGGAAGATGATATCGAGATGACTGGTATTCCGCCGGCGGTGATCGCTGAAGGTGCGTTGCATATCTGCCACCCCGATGCGGATGCCTTGTTTATCTCATGCACGGCGATCCGTGCAGCGGGCGTGGTTGAAGAGCTCGAAGGCAAATTGCAAAAACCCGTGGTGACAAGCAATCAAGCTCTGGTGTGGCATTGTTTGCAGTTTTTGCGGAACCCGACGCCTGTCACAGGTTACGGAAGCTTGTTCAAATTAGGCCAGTGAACACCAACTGCTGGTTAACGGGGCCTTTGCGCGACGTCGCTTTACACATGGAAGGCTCGGTTTTCGGAGCCGGATAACATTTCTGGGTGTCCGACGCACCGGTATTTTAATCCTGCAGGCTCGCGCTTTCTTCCAAGGTATGCTTGAGGCCGCTTTCTATATGGTGACGAAGCAGCTTGTCAGCCCTGTCAATGTCTCGGTCGAGTGTCGCTTCGTATAGGTGCTTGTGTTCGTTGGCCGCCTGATCGCCGCGATACGTCAGGATCTGCATTTGATATCTTAGGTATTTATCGTAGATCGTTGCGTGTAGTTCCATCAGATTTCGCGAACCGCAGGCGGAGATGAGGGATTGGTGAAATTCTGCGTCATAACGCTTCCAGAGTTCTTTTTGTGTTTCGTCCCCAGAAAGCATCTGCTGTTCCATGCGATGCAATTTATGGTGGGCCGCAGCGACTCAGCCCTCCCAATCGGTATCCCCGTTTTCAATAGAAAGCCTCAAGGCGTTGCATTCCAACAGAATGCGCAGGTCGGCAATCTCTCGAAGATCAGCGGCGGAAATCGGGGCGACAAAAAATCCGCGTTGCTCCTGCGCGATAACAAAGCCCTCACTCGACAGTCTATTCAGCGATTCACGCAATGTGGATATGCTCGCTTTGTAGGCGGCTTTCATGGTGTCGAGCTTGAGTTTGGTATCCGGCGCGAGCCGACCAAAAATGATGTCCGTGCGAATCGCCTCATAGGTGCTGAGGCCGACTGTCGGGTTGTGTGCTGTCTGTTGCATAAAATACTAAGTAACGGATCAATCGGGAAATGTCAGCCATATTGAAACATATGGTTCATTTTTTAATCATATAAAATCATATAAAAAAAGAAATCTCAGTTAATCTTGAATAAAACCGATATATTTGTATAGTGAAATATTCACGAATATGTTCGTGATCTGCCGTTGAACGACAATAGCCATCCAATTTGTTTCAATGGCGGCAAAGTCGAACGATGGATGGCACTCATTTCCGCCGGTGTGCGGACTAAACAAGGATTAACCAACGTGAAAAAGCGCATTTTGGTTCTGAACGGCCCAAACCTGAACCTGTTGGGCGAGCGACAAAGAGATATCTACGGCGAGATCACTCTCGATGATGTCAACAATCGTTGTATCGAATTGGCGGATGAATTTGACCTCGAGGTTCGGTTTGAACAATCGAACCACGAAGGGGTGCTCATCGACCTCATTCATGAAGCTCGGACATATGCGCACGGGATTATCATCAACCCCGGCGCCTATACGCATACATCGGTAGCGATTCTCGATGCGCTAAATGCTTTTATCGGCGTTGTGCTCGAGGTTCACGTTTCCAATGTGTATCGCCGCAATGAGTTTCGGCACAAATCCTACGTATCGTTGCGAGCCGATGGTGTAATGGCCGGGTTCGGCATTGACGGTTATG
>JABIPG010000070.1 GCA_018698795.1 Rhodospirillaceae bacterium | reverse complement strand
GAGATGCTAAGATGATCGACACTTCGACCACTACCGACGCGCTTCGGGCTAAATTGGGCCGGCCGCCGCGTGTGCTGGTAACTAAGATCGGCCTCGATGGCCATGATCGGGGCTCGCGCCTGGTAGCGGGGTTCCTGCGCGACGCGGGCATGGAAGTCATCTATACGGCGCCCTGGCAGGCCATTGAAACCGTCGTCAATCAGGCGATGGAAGAAGATGTGGATGCGGTCGGCATCAGTTCTCTCGCCACCGATCATCTGCTGGTGCCGAAACTCATGCAGGCCATGAACGACGCAGAACTCGACGATGTAGCCGTGGTGGTTGGCGGTATTGTGCCTGACAACGAAGTGCCGGATTTGACGGCTGCGGGCGTGGCCGCGGTGTTTCATCCGGGCTCGTCGCGAGAAGAGATCGTCGACACCCTTTCGAAACTGATTGCCGAGCGCCGCGCCGATTGACCCATCTGCGTTCTTTACGGGAGACTGAAATGACCGACAAAACCTTCAAGCAGGCCAAGGACAAATGGGTTGCCGATTTCGACCAGACCATGCCGGCGGACGATGTCCGCCACAATCGCTCCGGCATTGAGGTTAAGCCCATATATACGCCGGATGATTGGGATTCCAGCCGCTACATGGATGATCTGGGGTTTCCCGGGCAGGCCCCTTGGGGGCGGGGTATATATCCGTCGATGCACCGTGGCCGCACCTGGTCGCAGCGCCAGTTGATCGGTCTTGCGACGCCGGAGGAATACAACACGCGCATGCGCAAAATTGTCGACGCCGGCGCCTCGGCCTTGAGCGTCATCCCGTGCAACTCGGTGTATCGCGGTTTCGATATTGATGAGGTCGACCCGGTACTTCTGGGCACCTGCGGCACCACCATCAATACGGTCGAGGACATGGACATCTGCCTTGACGGTGTGCCGATTGAGAAAACCTCCATCGCTCTTAACGACCCGTCGCCGTTCACGTTGTTGGCGTTCCTGCTCGCGGTAGCTAAACGTCGCGATATCGGTTGGGACAAAGTGACCGGAACTTCGAACCAAAGTGATTTTATTTCTCATTTTGTCGCCAATCACATGTTCTTCCGATTGGCTTTGGGCGGCGCGCGCCGCGTGTTCGTCGACCATGTCGCTTTTGCCAACAAGCATGTGCCCAACTGGAATCCAGTTTCCGTGGTCGGTCAGCATATGCAACAGGGTGGTGCTACGCCGGCTGAAGCCATGGCCTTTACGCTGTCGACCGCAATCCAGTTTGCCGAGGACTGCATCGCACGCGGCATGGAGCCCGATACATTTTTGCCAAGGTTTACGTTCTTCTTCGATATCTCCGTCAGTTTCTTCGAGGAAGTGGCCAAATTCCGCGCCGGGCGTCGCATATGGGCACGCGTGGTCAAGGAACGTTTCGGCGCCAAAGACATGCGCTCGCACCGATTCAAATTCCATGCTCAGACGTCCGGCGTCGATCTCACGCGCCAACAGCCGTTGAACAACATATCTCGCGTCACAACGCAGGCCATCGCCGGTATTTTCGGAGGCCTGCAATCCATGCATACCGATGGCTACGATGAGGTCTTGAGCACGCCAACCGAGGGCGCCGCGAAAATTGCTGTCGCTACCCAAAACATCCTGCGCGATGAAGCGCACTTGGTCGATGTCATCGACCCCCTGGCCGGATCTTTTTATGTGGAGACCCTGACTAACGAGATGGAAGAACAAATTCTGGGTGTCATGGCCAAGGTGGAAGATGCCGGCGGCATGTTCGAAGCTGTCCGCAAAGGCCTTGTGCAAAACATGATCGGCGAATCGGCGATGAAGTTCCAAAACCGCATCGATAGCGGTGAGCAGACCTTGGTCGGCGTCAACAAATACGTGGAAGACGAAGACGCCAGCGTCGACTCGTTGCCGCGTCCCGCTGCCGACGTTATGCAACGCCAGTTGGATCGTCTCAAGGCGTTCAAGGCCGATCGTTCTCACAATGCCGTCGATAAGGCTTTGGACGCTCTGTCACGCGCCAGTGCTGATGAAACCGACAATATCTTTGGGCGCATCGTCGAGGCGGTGGAAGTTGGTTGCACCAACGGTGAAATCTGCGCGCGCTTGCGCGATGAGGTCGGCTATGGCCAGCCGCTGGTTGCGGCATGACGTTTACGCCTTTCAATGTTCACGACCTCAATGCCAAGGACCCGTTCTGCCGGCTCCTCGGCATCACCCACGTGGAATCGGGTGACGGTTTCGCCATTTTTGAGGTGACGCTCGGACCCGACCATATCAATTTCTTAGGGGGCTGCCACGGCGGTGTCATCTTCGCGCTTGCCGATTCTGCATTTGGCTCGGCGTGCAATGCCACCGGCAACGTTTCGGTGGGCATCGATACGCACATGGCGTTCATCAAGGGCGCGCGCGAAGGCGATGTATTGCGAGCCGAGGCGCGGCGCGTGTCGGGATCATCGAAAACAGAAGTTTACCGCGCCGACGTCACCCGCGGTGATGAGGCGTTGGCGACATTTACCGGCACCGTGTTCAAGACCGGAAAACACGTCGGAGATTTTTTGGACTAAGCGCCGTAACGATCGCCGAACACGAAAGCTTCGGTTTCGCGGATGTCTTCTTCCAACGCTTCTTTGACCGCCGAGTAAAGATCTCGGACCGAAACCACCGCCAGGCATTTGCCGTCGGCGACCACGGGTAGGTGGCGGTACTTGCGCGTTTGCATCAGTTCCAACGCGTCACCGGCCGAATCGTCAGGTGCCAATGTGTCGGGGTTTGCCGTCATAATCGCGCTGACGGGTGTCGCTGCTGCATCGACGCCTTTCGCCATCACCTTTTGGCAAAGGTCGCGTTCCGTAACGATTCCGGAAATATTCCCGTCGCCGTCGACAACAATCATCGCCGCGATATTTTTCCCGGCCATGAGCTTGGCAGCCTGCTCGGCGCTGTCATCCGGCCCCATGGTCAGGATATTCGTCGCTTCGACGATGTCCGGTATAATTTTTCTATTCATTGACCCCGTCCTCCAATTCACACGTTCCCAAACACGCCCAATTTGATTTTACGACTAAAACGGGGTGCGCAGGCAAGGGATATCGTACTATGGCGCATTTTCCTCATTGCGTTCGACGACGACAATAGGGGCCTGGTCAGGGTCCTCCAAAGGCGGTGTTATGCGAATTTCGGTGATCTGATGGCGCTCACGCTGAACGATATCGAACCGAAAACCGAAGAACATGAAGCGTTGCCCGACCTCGGGAATGCGGCGCGCTTCGTGCAATACCAATCCGGCCACCGTGGCGGCTTCTTCGTCCGGTAGGCCCCATTCGAACTCGCGGTTGAGGTCGCGGATGGTCACCCGGCCATCGACCAAAAAGCTGCCGTCGACCTGCGAAGTGACGCCGGAGACCCGGTCGTCGTGCTCGTCATCGATCTCGCCGACGATTTCTTCCAAGATATCCTCAAGCGTCACGATGCCTAAAAAACTGCCGTATTCATCGACCACCAGGGCAAAGTGCTCGCGCCGTGCACGAAACGCTTCTAATTGGTCGAGCAGCGGTGTTTGTTCGGGGATAAACCAAGGCGGCGCAGCTAATTCACCGATATCGAGCGCATCGAGATCAAGCTCGTCATCCCAGACCCGGCGCAGCAACGCCTTGGCATGCAAAACGCCGATGATGTTGTCGGTATTGTCGCGCCATATCGGAATGCGCGTGAAGGGGCTGTCCACCACCTGTTTGACCAAATCAGCCGGCGGGTTGTCGACATCGATAGCGGTGACATCCTTGCGATGGGTCATGATCTCAGCCACCTGCACGTCATCGAGATCAAGCACGCTGCGCAGCATGGCGCGTTCGTGGCGGACGGCAACGTCCGTCCTGTCATGCAGATCGATGGCGCCGCGCAGTTCCGTTTCGTCCGGTTCCGTGTCGCTACCCTTTGTGTTGATGCCGAAAATGCTCATCACAATCTGTACGACGACATTGATGGCGCCGGTGATAGGGGCGAACACAATGACGATAACGTTGATCAAGGGAGCCACGGCAAGTGCGGATTTGTCGGCGGTGTTGATGGCGTAGGTTTTGGGCATCACTTC
>JABIPG010000182.1 GCA_018698795.1 Rhodospirillaceae bacterium | reverse complement strand
CGGCGTCCTGACGGTTTTGCGTGGCGTAGCAGATATTTTTAACGTCGGGTCCGAGAATCGTCGGAAAACGTGTCCTCAGGGCCTCAATCACGTCGCGGGTGTCATCGACGCTTAGCGTGGTTTGCGTGACATACGAGAGTTGTTCGGAATCAGTGACTTTTAAGGCCTCCACGTCGGCAACGGTGTTGACGATCAAGACGCCGCCGGGAATCTGGCCCCGAGTGCCTTCCACTTCGGGATGGCCGGCATGGCCGATCAAGATCACCTCGCGCCCTTTCTTGGCGTGATTTTGGCCTTCCTTGTGCACCTTGAAAACCAGCGGGCAAGTGGCGTCGACCACTTCCAACTGCCGCGCCCGAGCCGCTTCAACAACGCTGGCAGCGACGCCGTGGGCGCTGAAAATGGCGTGAGCGCCTTCGGGAATGTCATCCACTTCTTCGACGAAGATGGCACCTTTTGCTTTCAGTGAATCGACCACATGCTTGTTGTGAACGATTTCGTGGCGAACGTAGACAGGCGGCCCATAGCGTTCCAGTGCGCGATCAACAATTTCGATTGCGCGCTCGACCCCGGCGCAAAAACCGCGCGGGCTGGCCAGCAGGATTTTCAGATTTTCCGACATGGACTTAGGCCTTTGTTTCGTTCGAGTATCGTTGAGAACATCCCTTATCATTGAAAATAGGGATGAAACGCATAAAGGTGAAGGCCTTCTATACAAACTGGCTCTCAAACGCCAGGAGAAACCCTTTTTAAAACCCTGTGCTATGGACATTGTAACGACATGATTTTCGTCACCGGAGCTTCGGGGTTTGTTGGCGCAGCTGTGGTTCGGGCCTTGTTGGCGCGAGGCGAACGGGTTCGGGTGTTGATGCGCCCAACCTCCGATCACCGCAATATCGAAGGCCTTGATGTCGAGATCGCTGAAGGCGACTTGCTTGCGCCTGATCGTTTGGCGCCGGCGCTGGACGGATGCCGGGGGCTTTACCATGTGGCGGCCGATTACCGTCTTTGGACGCGCGACCCAAGTGCCATGTTCCGTGCAAACGTCGACGGCTCAACCGCGATCATTCGCGCCGCCATGCAGGCCGGTGTAGAGCGCATGGTCTACACAAGTTCGGTCGCCGTGTTGGGAATTGTACCGGGCGGCGAGGGCGACGAGGAAACGCCCGTGACCTACGCCGATATGATTGGTGTCTACAAGCAATCGAAATTCCGCGCCGAGGAGGCCGTGCGGCGGCTGATCGCGGAAGAAAGTGCGCGCGTGGTGATCGTCAATCCATCGACGCCGGTCGGGCCGCGCGATATCAAGCCGACACCGACGGGACGGATGATCGTCGAAGCGGCATCGGGGAAAATGCCGGCGTACGTGGATACGGGGCTGAATATCGCTCACGTGGACGACGTTGCGGCGGGGCATCTTCTGGCATTTGACAAGGGCTTGGTCGGCGAGCGATATGTGTTGGGCGGCGAGAATATGGCGCTCAAGGATATTCTGGTAGAGATCGCCGCATTGGTCGGGCGCAAACCGCCGACGCTGCAATTGCCGCACAATCTTATCTTGCCGATTGCGGGGTTGGCTGAAATCTGGACCCGCCTTACCGGCGGCCATGAGCCCTTTGCCACCATTGACGGCGTGCGCATGGCGAAGAAGAAAATGTACTTTTCCTCAGCCAAGGCAGAGCGTGATCTTGGCTATACGTGCCGCTCCGCCAGACAGGCCTTAACAGATGCTGTTGCGTGGTTCCGCGAAAACGGTTATTGCCCCTAAAAATCAATAAGACCAATTCGGAGTGCCGGAATGAAAGCTTTGATGCTCGCCGCAGGTTTGGGCCGCCGTCTTTTCGGCGATGACAACCATGAACCACCGAAGGCCTTGTTGCGCTTCGAGGGGCAGACCTTGCTCGAGCGCCATATCGAGCTCTTACAGGCCCACAATATCGAGGAGTTGGTGCTGATCGTCGGGCACGAGAAAGATATGCTGCTCGATGAGGCGCATTCGGTTTCTCATCCAGGCTTTGTCCGAAGCATTGAAAACCCACGATACCGCGAAGGGCCGATACTATCTCTTGCTTGTGGCGCCGAAGTTCTGCGCTCGGGATCGGATGTCATGTTTATGGATGCTGACGTCCTCTACCATCCGCTCTTGCTCGAAAAACTGATCGTGTCGCCGCATCGCAACAGTTTTCTGCTGGACCGTGAGTTCCAGTCTGATGACGACCCCGTCAAACTATGCCTGAATGACGGCGTTGTCGTTGATTTCGGCAAACAGGTCGATGCCCCGCACGATATCGTTGGTGAGTGGCCAGGCTTCATGAAAATGGAGCCGCGAATTGCCACGCGCTTGATGGATGTTGCTGATGCGATCATAGAACGCGGTGAAATTGAAGGCGCTTACGAGCGCGCCATGCGGGAGGTCTTGCTGAGCGAACCTCCGGGTACGTTCTGCCATGATGACGTGACAGGTATTCCGTGGGTGGAAATCGATTTTCCGAGCGATCTCGAAAAGGCGACGTCAAAGGTGTTTCCGCGTATCGGCGATTATCTCGCCGAGATTACCATCAAGGAAGTCGGCACCAGCTGATCAGACGCGGTAAACGTAATCGCGGTTGGGATCGCGGTCGATATCCGGCGGGAAGTTTTTGTGTTTGTCGGCGTAGTATTTTGCCATGTGGTCGCCGGTGGATGCGCGGTTGTAGGTCGCGTAATATATACGCCGAATGGTGTCGCTCATGTTGGGTTCGGATTGGTGCGGCGCGAAGCAATCGAAAAACACCACATCGCCGGGCTCCGTCGGGCAGGTAACGAACTCCATGCCCTGCATGTCTTCATCCGTTAAGGGCTCCCACGACCGAAACAGGCCTTCCTGGTGGCGCCCGGCACAGAGTTCCAGGCAGCCGTTCTCGGTCGTTGCGGCGTCGATGCTGACCAGGGCACTGATGAAGAAGTCGGCATAGACGTCCCAACCGGCCTGCGAATCCTGATGGGGCTGGAAGCCTTCACCGCCCGGCATTTTGAAGTTGATCTTTTCTTTGAACAGCACCGCGTTCTCGCCCAATAACTGCCCCGTTGGCGCAGCCAGGGATTCGGTGAGTTCGCAAAAGCCGTCATGGAAGGGGGTGATGTTTTCCATGCGTCCGACCAAGTCCTTGCCGTCGTTTTTCAGGCTCTGCTCGTGGTACACCCAGTGCTTACCGGGTTCCTCGGGGCGTGCCAGCATTTCGTCGCTCCAACTTGATATGCAGACCATCTCATCGGCGCTGAAGGCGCTACGGAGCAGCAGAAAACCGTCGTCGTGGAATGCCTGAACCTGAGCGTCGGAAAGATGAGGAACGTTTAACATATTGCGGACCCTATGGTCTTCTGATGTGCGGGCCAAGCCTACTCATCTCCGACGTCGAAGCCAGTAAAAAAGCAGAGATAACGCCGCCAAGTAACTAAGCGCGAAAGCCAAGGAAACCAATGTGCCGAGATGGACGCCCAGATTGAGGAAACTCCATGGCAGGCTGACCAAATAACACAACACCGAACCGATGCCGATTGGAAACCCCCGCAGCATGGCATGCACATGCGCTGCAGAGTAGGTCGTGTGGACGATCAGTATCGTCGGGCCCAAAGTCATCGGAAATCCCATCAATAACCCAGCCCAGGCCGGCCCTAGAGTTTTTGCCAAGCTAACCACACCGATCACCAGCACAGCCGCCATCCCGGCGCGCAGCGTCAGCAAGCCGAGCGTCATGCGCACCGGCGTTGAAACCCGCACATCCAAGGCGCGGCGCAAGGCAAAGCCCACGCTGAGCGCTATCGAAACCGTCAGGGCCAATGCAGCGGGAATGGTGAAGCCGACATCGCGAAAGGCGAGCGCGAACACCAGATACGCCAAAATGGCCGTAAAGGTGCTGACGAAAACGGAGAAGCGGCGGGCCCGAGCCGATACCGCATAATAGACGCTGATGAAAACCAGCACGCCGGACATCCCGACAATGGCATGTGCGATGCTGTCGACAACGAACGGAACCCCCTGTTCAAGGCCCAGCATGTAGTAGGATATGAGCGCACCGAGCGGTGCACCCGAGACGATGCCTGCAACCCGTGGGCTGACCCGCTCCGCCAGCAGCGACATGCAAAGCACAATGCCGCCGGCAAGCGCGGCCTTGAGTGCTAGAAAACCGAAAAACATGGAGGGAAGTCCCCGATACGTATCGAATGATACTAAGCACCGCACCAGCGCGTCGCAAGGCGATGAAATCCGCGGTGGAATCTGCGGTGGATACCCCGGAATATCTGGAATATTTGGCCGTGTATGGTATACGCCGACGGATGCTAAACAGCATCAGCTTGAGTGTTTAGGAGAGTTCCCATGCGTGCCACAGACCCGACAGCCGTCAGAAGAAAATTATGATTCCTGCAGACGCGTTCTTGGGGCCGGTGCGCGACGCCGGGTTTGACTTCTTCACCGGGGTGCCGTGCTCGTATCTGACACCGCTGATCAACCGCGTTATCTCAGGCGATGCCTACAAATACGTCGCCGCCGCCAGCGAAGGCGAAGCCGTGGCGATCGCGTCGGGGGCTTGGTTGGCCGGCAAGAAGACCGTTTTCATGTGCCAGAATTCGGGCCTTGGCAATGCGGTCAATCCGTTGACGTCACTCAACCATCCATTCCGCATTCCGACGCTGGCCATCGTGACATGGCGCGGCGGCCCGGGCCTCAAGGACGAGCCGCAACACGAACTGATGGGTCGTATTACTCCCGATTTGCTCGATGTCATACGCGTGCCGCACCGATTGTTTCCAAAACGCCTGGAAGAGATCGAAGGGGCGCTGGCCGAAGCCACCGAACACATGAACACGAACCAATTGCCCTTTGCCTTCATCATGAACAAAGGCGACGTGATGGAAGATACCCTCGAAGCAGAGGCGATTTCGGCACCGCGCGCGGGCGTTGTGGAGGATCGCCTCGACGGTGAAATTCCGACCCGCTTTGACGCGTTGCAGCGCTTTCTCTCGGTGGTCCCTGAGGCTGCCGGGGTTATCGCCACGACGGGAAAATGCGGACGCGAGTTGTTCACGTTGGCGGATCGCGACCAGCACCTCTATCAGGTCGGCTCTATGGGCTGTGCGGCGGCCATGGGACTCGGCGTGGCGCTCAATACTGAGCGGCCCGTGGTGGCGCTTGACGGCGACGGTGCGGCGTTGATGAAACTGGGCTCGCTCGCGACCATCGGCGCCTATGCGCCCAGCAACCTCGTGCATGTGGTGCTCGACAACGGCACCTACGATTCCACCGGGGGCCAGCCAGTGCCCTCGGGTGGGGTCGATTTTGCCGCCGTGGGCGTGGCATGCGGCTATGCGCATGGGTATCGTTGCGATGGGCTGGATGGGTTCGAAGCGGCCGTTCAATCGAGCATGCGCAGGCCCGGTCCGCATTTGATACATATGAAAATCTTGCCGGGCTCCAAAACCGATCTCGGTCGTCCGACGATTAAGCCCGAAGACGTAGCGCGGCGATTTAAGAGGTTCTTGGCGTCATGAGTCACAATACCTGGATCCACAAGTTATCGCGTGTGACGATTGTCAATCCGTTGGCTAAAACGCGCGTGCATCCGAATCATTTGACCCTGGTGCGGTTAGTGACAGGTCTTGGCGCTGTGGCGGGGTTTGCCACCGGTGCTGTGCCCTGGGTGCAGATCGGCGCCGTGGCGTTTTTAGTTTCCATGCTGTTCGACCGCGCAGACGGCGACTTGGCGCGGGTCACGGGGCGCACCAGCCCCATGGGCCACAAGCTAGATCTGATCGCCGATTCGCTCTGCAATTCGTTGATATTCGTCGGGCTTGGAATGGGGCTTAGCCAGGGCGCGTACGGCGCGGGGGCTATCATCATGGGCGTGACGGCGGGGGCCGCGGTCGCGGCCATATTGGGCATGGTGATCCGCGTTGAAGCCCGAGAAGGGGCGCGGGCAGCTGAACTGGGCGGAGCTGCCGGTTTTGACCCCGATGACGCCATGGCTTTGGTGCCGTTGGCGGTACTGTTCGGTGCAGCGGAAGGATTGTTGCTGGCGGCGGCCATCGGCGCGCCTTGTTTTGCTGTGTTCTTCTTGATGCTATTTCGACGGAAACTTTTTGGCGAACCCTAATGATGCTGCTTCAACCGCACCAGTTCCCAAAGTGCCCAGAGCCCATAAACGGCGGCGCCGATGCCGGCGGCGATGAAAAACGGATACAACCAGCCCATCCAGGTAATCGGGGCCAGAAGATAAATACCGTCTTCCAACTCGAAACCGGCAAACCCCGGATAGCCCACGGCCTCACCCTCGTCGGTGTTGATATCCTCGTGCGCACGGTCGATACCCAGATTGGTGAACACCGAGCCCAGTGCCGAGACCGTACCTGCCGCACCCAATGCAATCGCCCACACGCCCAACTCGCTGTCGCGGAAGCCGATTCCCATACAGATAAACAACGCGCCGTAGCTCAAACCGCCGGAGATGTAGTCCAGGTAATACCCGAGCTTAGATTTCATGTCTTTTTGGCGCGCCAACTCGCCGTCGGCATGGTCCATGAAACGTGCGAACACGAACAACCCTGCCCCCCAGTTGGCCCAATAGGCGGACCCTTGCGCCAGCATCGCCGCACCGCAGAGCGCAACTATCAGCGTGGCAATCGTCAGTTGGTTGGGCGTTACCGGCGAGCGTACCAGCGGCTTCACCAAAATGCGCGCCACGCGTTGATCCCAGGGTTCCCAAGATTCCATTGTGCCCTCCAAATGACCGCGCCAAGTTGTGCATGCACCCGGGCCAAGTCAAGCCCGCCCTGTAAAGACGGAGCCTCGTATGAATAGCGACGCAGCCGCTCAGCGCTACCGCGATGCCTTGGCTGCCTTGGCTGCCTGGGTCGGCTGGGTCAGCCGTCATGCTGGCGCCGTGTTGGCTGTGTCGGTGGTCGTCAGCATTGCCGCGACCGCCTACTTTGCGCTCAACCTGAAGATCAACACCTCGACCACGGACATGCTGGCCAAGGACGTGCCGTTCCGCCAATACGCGCGCGAGCTTGATGCGGCCTTCCCGCAAAGCCAAGACACACTGGTGGTGGTGATCGAGGGGCAGACAGCGGGGCTTGCCGATGACACCGCTCTGACGCTGGGGCAGCGTCTGCGAGAGTTGCCGGCAGTGTTTGATGATGTATATGACCTGCGCGGGCATACGTTTTTCCGAGAGAACGGATTGCTCTATCTCGATACCGAGGAACTTTATGAACTGAGTGATACCTTGGCCGAGGTGCAGCCTTTCCTGGGCACGCTGTGGCGCGAAAGAAACCTTAAGGGGTTGTTCCATATCATCGGCCTTGCCGCCGACGAAGCGGCGAAAGCGGGCGGCGATGAACCGTTGCCGCTAGCCCCCGTATTCGGCGCCATGACCGATGTCGCCGCTGCGCAGCAGGCGGGGCGGTCGCTGGTGTTATCTTGGTCGCGCATTCTCGCGGGCAAGCCCGGTGAGCCCGAGCCGATATCGGAGCGGCGGCGCTTTATCATTGTTAAACCGAAGTTGAACTTCGCGTCGTTGCAGCCTGCCGACGACGCCATGGATACAATCCGCGAGCTCGCAGCGGAGATGAATATCGACCCCGAACATGGATTGCGCCTGCGCCTGACCGGCTCGGCGGCGTTGGAACAAGAAGAGCTGGCCAGCGTCGAGACTGGCATGGGCCTGGCCGCCGTGATTTCGCTGGTGCTTGTGTTGGTGATTTTGCTGGCTGGATTGGGCTCAGTCAGGTTGGTTGCGGCAACATTGCTGACGCTGATCGTGGGGCTTGTGTGGACAGCGGCCTATGCGTTGCTAGGGGTTGGTTCGCTCAACCTGATTTCGGTCGCGTTCGCGGTGTTGTTTATTGGATTGAGTGTTGATTTCGGTATCCATTTCGGGCTGCGCTACCGCGAAAGTACGACCGATGGCGTTTCCCCCGAAGCAGCGCTACGCCGTGCGGCATTGGGCGTCGGCGGGCCATTGACGCTGTGTGCCGTTAGTGCCGCCATCGCCTTCTTCGCGTTTTTGCCGACCGATTATGTCGGGCTGGCGGAATTGGGTGTCATTGCCGGCGGCGGTATGTTCATCGCACTGTTCGCCAACCTGACCGTGCTGCCCGCCGCCATTGCGTTGTTTCCGCCCAAGCCCGCTCCGCCGAAGCCTGAGAAAGCGAGGGACGTCGCGGCGGGCCCAGGCATGAGTGCGGGCATGAGCACGGGCATGGCCAAGTTGATCTGTATTGCCAGTGCTTTGGTGACGGTTGTGTGTTTGGTGTTGGTGCCGCGTGCTGCGTTCGATTTCGATCCGCTTAATTTGAAAGACCCGCACACGGAATCCGTATCGACGTTACTTGATCTAATGGAAGGCAACGCTCGCAATCACTATTCGGCGGAAGTGTTGATGCCCAATCTGGCTGCCGCCGACGCCCAAGCGGCGGCACTGGAGATATTGCCCGAGGTCGACCACGTGCTGACGCTGTCCAAATTCGTGCCCACTGATCAAGACGAGAAACTACAGATCATTGGGGATATGGGGCTGTTTTTGGGCCCGTCGCTGATGGCTGCCATGAACAGCGATACATTGGATGATGGCGAGCGGCATGCCGCTTGGGAGGGGCTGCGCCCACGTCTGGTGCGTCTGGCCGCAGGGCAGGGGACATTGGTCGCCGCGGCGCAGCGGTTGGTTCAGGCGCTGGACGCCGTCTTCGCCGCCAAAGATGGCGCGGAACTGGAGCGCCGGTTGCTGCACGGCCTGGGCGGGCGGCTTGAGAGTTTGAAAACGACGTTGCGCGCACAACCGGTTACGTTGGAGAGTTTGCCGAAAAGCCTTCGCCAGCGCTGGCAATCGACGGACGGTCGGGCGCGCGCCGAAGTTTATGCGTCAGCAGATTTACGTCAGCGCGAACCGCTTGAGAGCTTTGTTACCGCCGTCCGGGCTCTGGCGCCGAAGCTTTCCGGCACACCGGTGACGATCATGGAGGCCGGGCGCACGGTATTGGGCGCATTTATGCTGGCCGGTGCGATCGCTGCTGTCGGGATATGTTTGTTGCTCGCCTTGGTGACCCGCCGGGCGCGGGATGTGGCGCTGGTGTTTTTGCCGGTTGTGTTGGCCGGCGTTTGGACCGTCGGCGCCAGCGTGATTGGTGGCCTGGCGTTCAATCTTGCCAATGTGATTGTGTTGCCGCTGTTGTTCGGGCTTGGCGTTGCGGGGGCTATCCACCTTGTGGCGCGCGCACATTCGGCAGGGGGGGGGAGTGCTGCCATGCGTACCTCGACGCCGCGCGCGGTGGCGCTCAGCGCACTCACCACGATCGGCTCGTTCGGGAGCATTTCGCTATCGGCGCATCCGGGTACGGCGAGTATGGGAATACTGTTGATGATCGCGATTTCCATGACCATGCTGGCGACCTTGGTATTTCTGCCGGCCTTGATGCGACTGCTGGCGAGAGAGGGGTGACGCCATGGCAGGCAGAGCGACGCCACTGTTTCCTCTGATCCGGCAAATCTCGAAACGAGTGACGCCGGTGCTTTTGCTGACCCCGCTGACTGCCAATCAATTGACCTTGATATCGCTCGTGCTTGGCTGCGGCGCGGCATGGATGCTGATGCAGGGCACGCAGGTGGCGGTGTGGCAGGGGGCAATATTGCTGTTTGGCGCCTATGTCCTCGACAACTGCGACGGCGAAGTGGCCCGCGCCAGAGGGCAGGCATCGCCATTTGGTGCGGCGTTTGATGATGTGGCGGATTGGTTGGTGAATACCTTGTTCTTTGTCGGTTTGGGCTATGGCTATGCGGACTTCACCGGCGAGCGCATATGGTGGTGGTTGGGCATTGCGGCGGGGGCCGGCGGTACATGCAATTACTTCCTGGCCCAATGGTTCAAGTTTCGCGATCGGCGGGCAGCATTGGAAGTCGATGCCGATGACGACATCGACGAAGACGCCGATGAGACATCACCAACCACGCTTGGGGGCTGGCTGATATTTGCCTTTCGTGAGTTAGCGCGAGCGGATTTCTGCTTCCTTGTTCTGATCTTGGCGGCGCTGGATGGGCTGTGGCTGTTGCTGCCGGCTGGGGCCATCGGCGCGCAAGTGTATTGGATGATGTCGTTTGTCCGGGAGGCCAGGCGCTATCATGTCTGAGCAAAAACTGGGTTCAGCCAAGGCGTGGATCTGGAAAACGGTCTTTGTTCTCGCTGGCATGGGATTGCTGGCGGTCGTCTTCTCGAACGTTGATCTCGGTGAGGTCTGGGGCAGTGCCGCTGCCGTTGGATGGGGAATGATCGTCGTTCTGGGGCTGTACTTATTGGCCTTCTCCGTCGATTCTGTAAGCTGGCTGCTGACGCTGACGTGGGCGCCGTTCAATACGCGCTGGATGTGGCGCACCTGGGCCGTGCGCATGGTCGGCGAAACCTACAACAACATCATCCCGGCAGCCTCCATGGGGGGGGAGCCGGTAAAGGCGGTGCTGTTGAAGCGACACTACGGCGTGCCTTACCACGACAGTACGGCGTCACTGATACTGGCCAAGACCATCAATATGGTGGGGTTGTGCATGTTTCTCGTCATTGGGTTCGCGCTCATGTGGCAATCGCCGAAATTACCCGAGGCTTACAAACATACCGCCGGTGTGGGTTTTCTAGTTTTGACGTTGGCGACCGGGTTGTTTTTCGCTGTGCAGCGGTTTCGGATCGGCAGCGTAGCGGGCGGCTGGCTCGGGCGGCGTATCTTGTCTGAGAAAATTGACGGGATCGTCAGCCAAATCAGACGTATGGACGAGACCCTTGTGCAGTTTTACACGCGTCACCGCGCGCGCCTTGTCGGCGCATTGGCCTTGGCTTTCTTCAATTGGGTGCTTGGTGTGGCGGAAATTTACTACGTGTTGTGGTTGCTCGATGCACCGATCACCTGGGCCGAAGCCTGGATCATTGAGGCGGTCGCGCAGATGGTGCGAAGCGGCACGTTTTTCATCCCGCTCAGCATCGGCGCCCAGGAAGGTGTGTTCCTGCTGGTGGCGGGGACCATCACCGGCGCGCCGGAACTGGGGCTTTCAGTGGGATTGGTCCGGCGCTGCCGTGAAGTGATCTGGATCGGCTGGGGGTATTTTTTGGGCGTGTGGTACACCGCCCGAACCCGCAACGGCTAGCTTTTGCCCAATTGGGCGGCTTTGCCGTTCAGCATGGCGATCAGGCCATCAATGCCGTCCCGGTTAAGGACTTGTCGATATTCCGAGCGCCGCACCGCCAACTCGCTGATGCCCGTATCGAGGACGATGTCGATGATCCGCCACTTGCCGTCCATCTGCTTGATCACATAGGTCAAGTCCACGTCGTCACCGCCGGGGTTGAGCAAGCGGGTCACGACCAGTTGCGTCTGTTGCGGGCCGTCCTTGGTCGAAAGCGTCTTGAATTGCTGACCCGAAAAGCCGTCAAACCGGGCGGCGTACGTGGCAATGCTGACGCGTGCAAAGGCTTCCACCAAGGCCTTCTTTTGAGGCTCGGCGGCCTTGCGCCAATGTTTGCCCGATGCAATTTGGGTCATTAACCGCATGTGAAAGGTGCTGTTCACATGCGGCGTCAATTTTTCAAAGCGTCCGGCATAGCCCAGCTGTTCGGCGCTTTTCATGACGGTGATCAGAACGCTGTGAAAGCCCGTTACGATGTCTGCTGGAGATGACGAGACCGACGTACTTGCGGCCATTGCGCTGGCGCCGGTCCCCATCGCGCTGGCGCCGGTCCAAAGAGCTACGGCGAACAGCATTGACGCCAAGCGCCAACGGAATTTCCGGAAATCAAAAGTCACGAAACCCTCGCTGAAATACAAACCCTGTGTCCGTGTCTACTGGGACATAAGCTCGTCAGCCTTGCTGTTCAATAGCTTGATCAGCGCCGGGATGCCACCTTTCTTAAGGACCTGATTGTATTCGGAGCGACGGACCTTAAGCTCACTGATGCCACTGTCGACGATAACGTCGATCATCCGCCATCCGGATTTAAATCGGCGGGCAATGTAGGCGATGTTGATTTTTTCGCCATCGGTTTTGAGCAGATGGGTCATCACCAAGGTGGTTTTGCTCGGCCCTGGCTTTTCGGCTGTAACGTGGAAAGTCTCGCCGCTATATCCGCTAAATAAGGTTGCCAATGTGGCGATGCTCATGCGTCGAAAAGCCGCGACGAGCGACTTGCGTTCTTCGATGGTCGCCTGGCCCCAATAGGCGCCGGTGCTAATTTGAGTCATAAGGGGCAAATGGAATGATTGCACCACGCTCGGTGCTAGGCGTTTATAGCGCTCACCGACACTCGACGATGCGGCGGTTTTCATCGTTTCTATAAGAGTGGATTGGAAACTCTTAGCGACGCCCGATGCCGATGGTGATTCGGCGAGAATATCCGTATCAGGACTTAGAAGCATGGCCAGAAAAGCGAAAATAGCGATCCAGTGTCGCACCCAAACAAAATTTTTCATGGCGTAGCGGTCATTTCCCATACCCAATTCTCCCGTGAAATCCGCAGATTTACAGTGTTTCCGGCTATTACATCGGTATCGATTTTCCTGGATTGCAAAAATGTCACAGCATTGCTGAAATATCGATTCCAAGGTTGCGGCTGCAATCAACATGGCCTAAAAGTGTTAAGAAATCACAGCTAAAGATGATCCGGTTTCTGGGAAACATCTGAGCTGTTACGGGAGCGTGGGTGACGTGAAGGAATTGACACCGTGCTGAAACGGGTTATCGGAAAACCAATTGGCGTTTTTGCCTTCGCGTCGATGATGGTGTTTGCCCCCGTGTCCATGAACGGTCAGGCGGCGCTGGCGAAAGACGTCAAAAAGCCATTGGTTGCGCAAGCCAATGATGACGATGGCGTCAACGATCCGTTGGAACCTGTCAACCGGGCGATTTTTCAATTTAATGAAATGGTCCAGGATGCCGTGTTGCGACCGGTCGGTCGTGCGTATAACGATCATGTACCTGCAACGGCGCGTTTAGGTGTTGGCAACTTCCTGGACAACCTCTCGAGCCCGGTCGTTGCGGCCAATAGCCTGTTGCAAGGTGATGTTCGTACCGCCTACGAGGTGTTGATCCGTTTCTTGATCAACTCGACGGCCGGTATCGGCGGACTTGTCGATGTCGTCAGCGAGCTTGATGGCGAATTGCGTGATGAAGATTTCGGCCAGACGCTGGGTGTATGGGGTTTTGGCGAAGGGTTCTATTTGGTTCTTCCTATCTTTGGCCCGTCCAATCCACGCGATGCCGTTGGTAAGTTTTTGGTGGATCCGTATTTCGGCGTGGTTGGCGATCAGATCAGTAATACAAGCACGGCGGCCGATTATTCCAAACAGGCGGTCAGTGGTGTCGATGAATATGCCGGCGTGGTCGATGAGCTTGATCAGATCAAGAAGACCTCCGTTGATTATTATGCGGCGATCCGCAGCCTCTATCGGCAAAAACGAAAATCCGAGATTTCCAATGGTGAGAACCTGGATTTTCCACCGATCCCCAATCTCAGCTATGACCTAGTCCCTGAGGATTTCAGTCAGTCTCTGGCCGGAACTGCCGCTATCTCCGCTAAGTAATCTCGGCGATACATATTCATTTTTTGAATCCCCATTCGCACTATTTGTTGACGATTTTGTGATTAGAACAAAACATGAATATAGTTGACAATTTGTCATCGAATGTTATATTTACTGTAATCCCTGGTGCCGATTGTGGGCCAAGGAAAGTGAAAATCGCGTCATCAGTGGCCGTTTGGGGCTGAGTGGACGCACCCGTTAATCGCTTCGATAAGGAGGATATGGGCATGCGCAAGCGTATCTACATACCCAAGTCAATTCATCCCACTTCTGGTCAACCTGCGTCAGGTTGTTGGTTGTCGCGTATCGCAACGCTCTCAGCCTGCTGATGCGTGGCTCCGGCAGCGGTTATCTGCATTCGGTAACGAGACTGCCCAATTTCTGACACAACTGGCCTTTAAGACTTAAAGGCAACGCAAGAATAGAGGATGATAATATGTCGAATTTCGCACTTCCCGCCGTTCCCGTAGAAGGAGGGCTTTCACGCTACTTCCGCGATGTCTGGCGCTTTCCGATTTTGGAAAAGAAGGATGAGCAGGCGCTGGCGATCCGCTGGCGCGACCACGAAGACGTTGATGCCGCGCACGCACTGGTGACCTCCCATCTCCGTTTGGTTTGCAAAATCGCCATGGGGTACAAGGGCTATGGCTTGCCCATGGCCGACTTGGTGTCCGAGGGAAATATCGGTTTGATGAAGGCGGTGAAGAAGTTTGATCCCGATTTGGGATTCCGTCTTTCCACCTATGCCATGTGGTGGATTAAGGCCGCGATTACTGAGCATATCTTGAAGTCTTGGTCGTTGGTGAAGCTTGGCACGGTGGCGTCGCAGAAGAAGCTGTTTTTCAGCCTGCGCACCATCAAGTCGAAGCTTGGCGTGGCGGATAACGGCGATTTGAGTGACGCCGACGCCAAGATGATTGCCGACAATACAAATGTTTCCATCGCTGATGTCAGGCAGATCAGCAGCCGGCTGGGGTCGCGTGACATGTCGCTGAATGCGCCGGTCACGCAAGATGACGAATCGACGTCTTTTCAAGATACCTTGGTCAGCGATGGGCCGAGCCCGGAAGCTGCCTATGCCGAGTCGGAGGAATTCGACTATCGTCACTCGATCTTGCAAAAAGCGTTGGCTGAATTGCCAGAGCGCGAACGCGATATCCTCATCGAACGCCGGCTTACGGATGACCCGGTGACGCTTGAGGAGTTGGGCAAAGTTTATGGCATCAGCCGCGAGCGCGTGCGGCAACTCGAAGCCAGGGCTTATACCAAGATCGAAAAGCTGGTCAGAGCCTCCGTCAGCGGCACCGATGCGGCTTTGGCACCGGCTTAGTCATCATTTTTTTCGATAAGGCAGCGAGGCCCGATTGATCCATCTGTTCACGGATTTCGGCCTCGCAGGTCCTTATATCGGGCAGGTCAAAACGGTGTTGGCCCGTTTGGCGTTTGATGTGCCCGCGATCGATCTTCTTTCCGATGCCCCAGCCTTTAACCCAAAAGCTTCGGCTTACATGCTAGCCGCCTATGACAGCGGCTGCGGGCCCGGTGACGTGGTTGTCGGGGTGGTCGATCCGGGGGTGGGCAGTTCGCGTGCTGCGATTGTCGTTGAAGCGGACGGCGTTTGGTACGTCGGCCCCGACAATGGCATGTTTGAAGCCGTCGTGCGTCAGGCAAAAACGTCGCCACGGGGCTGGGAAATCGTCTGGTGCCCGCCTGAAACTTCGAATTCGTTCCATGGTCGTGACATCTTCGCACCGATAGCGGCGCGCATCGCCAGCGGCGATACGCCGGACAGTGATTGTGAGGGAATGTATCGTTCGCTATCGGATGACGAGTTCCGCCGGGCAGATTGGCCCGATGATCTGGACGAAGTGATTTACGTTGATCGATTTGGAAATGTGTTGAGCGGTGTGCGAGGCGATTCGATCAAGGAGACGGAAACACTATGTATCAACGGCGCGATTTTGCCACGGCGGCAGACGTTCTCTGACGCTGGTCCAAGTGAATCCTTTTGTTATTTGAATTCGAATGGTCTAATGGAAATTGCCGTGAACATGGGGCGGGCAGACGAGACGTTGGGCCTGTCGGTTGGTGATCAAGTAACAATACGAGAGCTTTAAATTTCTCGTTATTCATCGGTCGTCAGGAAGGTTACAGGATAGGGATGCCAAATCCTTTTGAAGTTCTGTATCGAGGCCAATAAAAAGGCTGTGGAAACACAGTGATATGTCGGGTTAAAGTTAAAGCAGTATGTCGCTGAAAATAAAATTTTGGGGGGTCCGGGGCAGCATTGCATGTGCCTCACCGGATCACATGAAATACGGCGGGAACACCAGCTGCATCGAAGTGCAGGCGGGGGAGCATACGTTCGTCATGGATGCCGGTACGGGGATTCGTAACTTCTCCAAGGTTATCCTTGAGCGCGACGTGCGCAAAACCTATCTGCTGCTGACCCACACGCACTGGGACCACATCAACGGTTTTCCGTTTTTTATCCCGGCCTATGACCCGAAGCGCTCGATTACGATCCGTGCCGGGCACCTCAAGCACCAGGGCGGCGTCCAAAACGTGCTGTCGACGCAAATGCACAACCCGATGTTTCCCGTTCCGCTGGAGGCTATGCAGGCCAACCTGAGTTTCGAGGATTTCGAGGCGGGCGAGGACTTTAAGCTGTTCGACGATGTGCAGATCCGGACCACGCCGCTGAACCACCCCAACGGCGCCACGGCCTATCGGGTCGAACATAAAGGCAAGTCGGTGGTCTATGTCACCGACACCGAGCACATTCCCGGTAAGCCCGACCAGAATATCCTGGCCTTGATTGAGGGCGCGGATATGGTCATTTACGATTGCACCTACACCGAAGACGAGTTTCCCGAAAAGATCGGCTGGGGCCATTCCACCTGGAATGAAGGCATGCGCCTTTGTCAGGCAGCGAACGTGAAGAAACACGCTATTTTTCACCATGATCCGGAACACACCGACGATTTTATGGATGCTATGTCCGAAGAGGTTACCAAGGCCTGGAGCGGCAATTTTATCTGCCGCGAGAACATGGAAATCATCCTCGACTGATTCAGACGAGAAACGTTTTTGAGATAATTTAGTTGGTTTTTGCTGCCGGCGCTTGTGTTGGAGCCGGTGCTTCTTGCGCGCTGTTTTGGTTTTGGTTTTGACCAACCGATTTTAGCATGGCCTTCAGATTGCCTTTCTCATCACAGCGCTTTTGCTGCTCCAAGTTCATGCGCTCGAGGCGCAATTGAATCCGTCGGTTGGTGGCTTGGTTTTCTCTGATCGGTTTTCCCTCAAGGTCGCGGTTGGGCACTTTGGGGTCCGTATCGGCAAGGCCAATGGCCCGGAACCTGAATGATTGCAGTTTCTGGGTGATGAAGTAACGCGTCACTCGGGATGCGCGGGCCGCCGATAACTCCCAATTGGACGGGAACAACGCTGTCTTGATGGGGACGTCATCCGTATGGCCTTCAACTTCGATATTGAAACAGGCGTATTTTTTTGCTGCCAGCAATAAGGCCATCTTTTCCAAAACCGGAATAGCTTTGTCACGGAGTTCCGCCGATCCCGGCTTGAAAAATGCGCCTGATTTCATTTCGATGGTTACGCCGCGGGAGTCTCTGCTGACTTCGACCGCTTGGTCCGCGGCCATTTCAAAGACCACGTCTTCGATTTCCAATTTCAAATCTTGCGTCGTCGTCGCCTGTTGTTCTTGGCCGGCAACATTGGAGGCGATGGCGGCGGCGGCTTCTTCGTAGGCCGGAATATCGAACTCAGCAAAGGTCAGCAACATGACGAAAAAGGCCATCAGCAGCGTAATGGCATCGGCATAGGTCGCAAGCCACGATTCGTCTACCGGTTCCTCTACTGGTGGCGGCGGTGGCATCGACTATAGCTTTCTTTCCCAAATAGCGATCAAGGTGGCTACTTAGCGTTTCATTTTATCGATATTGAAGTGAATGCTCGGATCGAGGAAGCCGTTCAGGCGATCTTGGATGTAGCGGGGGGATTTCTTTTCGGCCAGCAACACCAGGCCCTCGACCACGATATAGTTACGAAACCTCAAGATACTTTCGCGCTGAGCCATCTTTGAGGCCGCGGGCATGAACAGTACACGCGAGAATAAAACACCGTAAAGCGTGGTGAGCATGGCAACTGCAAGGCCTTTACCCAGCTCCGATGGGTCGCCACCCATGTTATCGAGCATGATAATCAAACCGACCAGTGTTCCGACCATGCCGAATGCCGGTGCGCTGGCTGCCATATCTTTCATGATATTCACGGGTGCCATGTTCCGGCCGTAAGTGTTTTCGACGAAGTTGCCCATAATTTCGCGAACCTCATCGCCGGTGTAACCGGAAATCACACAGTCGACACCGAACTTAAGAAACTTGTCACTGCGCACAGCCTTTTTCGACTCGGCCTCAAGCGCGACGGGGCCGTTCTTCTGCACCGCGTAAGCCCAGCGAATTAGCCGCCCGACTTCGGCTTTCAACATATCCCGCCCGATTTCCGGGGCGTACAATATCTTCATCACCAATTTCAGAGAAAGGATGACATAGCGAGGCTCATAGGAAATGAACGTCGCGCCCAGCGTGCCGCCGACCACCATTGCAAAACTCGCCAAGTGAAGGAATAGCAGGTAGTTGTCCGTACTCAACATAATAGAGCCGATGACCAGCCCTACCGATACCAATAGACCAACAATTGTCGCTATAGACATTCAGATTCTCGCATCCACTCAGGAGACACGGTGTGTCCCGCCACCCCATATTTTCATCGATCTTAGCATCTCAATCCTTCATGCACTATCTATTAACCTAACAAAGTAATGGAATCGTTAACGGATTCGGCCTGCTGCCGCCCGGGCGATGGCGCGGGATCGCGCTCAATCTTCGGCGTGCTCAGCGTTCGCGGAAAGCCTCGTGCTTCATTTTCAATACTGGTCTGATCAGGTAGTCCATGACCGATTTTTTGCCGGTGTGAATATCCACCGTCGCCTGCATGCCCGGCGTGATCGGCAGGTCGCCTTCCTGCTCGCCGAGAAAATTGCGCTCGGTCGAGACGACAACGCGGAAGAACGGCGTGCCGTCTTCGTCGGTGCTGGAATCGGCGCCGACGCGGATCACCTCGCCATCCAAGCCGCCATAGCGTGCGAAGTCGTAACTGGAAATCTTCACGACGGCATTTTGACCTTCGGTGATGAAGCCGCGCTCCGTCGGATTGATCTTGGCCTCAATAACCAATCGCTCGCCCGTCGGCACAATCTCCAAGATCGGCTCGCCCGGTTTCACGATGCCGCCGATGGTGTTGTAGCGCATATTCTTCACGACGCCATCGATGGGGCTTTTGATGCTGGCGCGGATGCCTTGTTCCGTGGCCTTTGTCAGCAGTTCCTCAATGCGTGCAATGGATTGCTGGGTTTTTCCCAATTCGTCACGGGCCTCGCGCCGAAATCTGTCTTCGCTTTCTTCCAAACGCTGGCGCGATTCCTCGACCGCGGCCTGGGCTTTCGGAATAGACGGCGTCAAACCTCTCATCTCGCCATCCAGGCTTTCCACCTCGGCTTCCAGTTCCAAATGTTCGATGCGCGACGTCAGTCCCTCCTTGAGCAGGGATTGTGAGATTTTCAGCCGTTCGCCGGCGAGGCTTAAATTACGTTCCACCGCTTTGCGCCGGGCCTGAAGTTCTTTGGTTTCGAGTTCTTTTTGCTTCACCTGCTCCCCCATCACACGCAGTGTTGATGCGAATTCTCGCCTGCGTGCATTGAAGGCTTGGCGTTGCGCTTGCACCAAGGTGGGGCGCCGTTCGGCAATATCAGCGGGGAACTTGAGGTCGGTGCCCTCCGCTTCGGCGAGCAGTCGCGCGCGAGTCAGAAATTCGCTATCCAACCGGACCTGCAGTTCTTCCTTGTTGGTGCCGCTCGACGCCAAATCGAGCAATAACAAATTATCGCCCTTCTTCACGACGTCGCCTTCCGATACGTACAGGTCTTCGATGATGCCGCCTTCCAGGTGTTGCACCATCTTGATCTTACCGACTGGCACAACTTCACCCGACGCCACCGCGACCTCGTCCAGTTCGGCGAAGTAAGACCAGGTGATCATGCCGATCATCGTGATCATGACCGGCCAGGCGAACATGCGCCAACTGGGCAAGGGATGCTCGGTTAGCAGAGCATCCAACCGCGGAGAGGTGGTTCGGTCTTCATGCGTGCTCATGGCGTTACATTCACTCCAATCATGTGGACGAGCCCTCGGTCTTCTTGATCAGATCGGCGTACGGGTCATCTCCCGATATAGCCGGAGAATTTGCAGGCGCTGCGGCAGATTTGGCCACCGGTGCGGGGTCGTTAGCCGGGGCGACCGGGGCCGCTGCTCGTGGTGCCGGAGGCGCGGGTGCCCGAGGTGCCGGAGGCGCGGGTGCCGCTGCAGTACGCGGTGCGGGCGGTGCAGGCGGTTTGGGTTGAGGCGGGCGAGGAGGTTGCGCTGCCTTGGGCGGACGAGGAGGTTGCGCCGCCTTGGGTGGTGGGGGAGCTGCTTTGGGCGCAGCAGGTTTTGGGGCCGCCGAAGGTCTCGGAACCGGTGGTTTTGCTGCTTGAGGTTTCGGTACTGGAGGCACGCCGGGTTGGGCTGGCTTGGCGGCGGTTGGCGTTGGTGGCGCGGGGCGCGCGGCCTGTGGTGGGCGCGGCGCCGGACGCGCCGGGGGAACTGGCGGGGGAACTGCCGGGGGAACTGGCAGGGCTGGGGACGCAGTGGCAGGTTTTGCGGGTGCGGGTGCCGGCGCGGGCGCGGGCGAACGAGCGGGCGGCACTGGCGCCGGTCCGGAAGCGGGCCGGGGTGGTGGCTGTCGTCCGGATGTTGAACCGGCGTCCTGTGGAACTGGCAGGTCTTCGGGTTTTGTATTGCCGGGCGCGGG
>JABIPG010000128.1 GCA_018698795.1 Rhodospirillaceae bacterium | reverse complement strand
GCATTTCTTCCATGATCTGGGAGACCCGGTCTTCGGGAAGCGCACCCATCAGCAAGCGCTCGGTCGACGACACCGAGCCCACAAGCCCACCGGCGGACGAGAGCTGGTCGGCAAACTCGACGAACAAGCGCTCGATGACACTGGCGTTAATCGAACCGAGAGACGCCATCGCTTGGCTCAACTCGCGGATCTCTTCATCGTCCATCTTCTCGAACAATTGCGCCGAATGCTTCTGGCCGACAGCGAGCATGAAGATCGCGGCCTTCTGCCGACCGGCAAGAGAGCGGTAGTCGTCTTTAACACGGGCCATAAATCAAGACTCTCCAAACTTGTTTCTTGGCTGGTTGTTAACCTCAATTTTACGAAACCCGGCCTAAGATTGCTACTGTTGCATCCGTTATAATGGGTTTGTCGCGGATGCGGACGGTGTGGAAACCGAAATACGATTGGAGGACGCCATGCGCAATCGCTTGGTGACGGCTTTGGCTCTCGCAGTGCTGGTTGTGCCTGCGGCCCTGGCTCAGCAACATTCACAGCCGCAATCAGCACGCCTCGGCAATGGTGCCGCCGGCACCGCGATGGCATCTAAAAAGCCGGTGGCACAGGCTTTTACGCACCCAACGCTTGGGTTTCGCGTGGTTGCGCCGCCAGGTGCAAAAATCACTGAAAAGGCGGACGGTCGGCAAGTTTCGATTCGTTCCCACCGTGGATATGCGGTCAATATGCAGAGCGGCCTGACACGCGCAGATATTCCGCTCCAGCGGATGTCGTCACTTCTGGAGACCAAATACCTCGGCGACGGCAAGCCATGGACGGCGCGTGGCGAGGAACGATCGCTCATGGTCGCTGGCCTGCCAGCACATGAAGTCATTTATTCCGGTACCAATTCGCACGCTCGGGTGGTCGTCGCGCGTGGCGACACCAATGATTACGTTTTCATCTATATGGCGCCACAGCATCAATTCAACCAATTGACCCATGAATTCAATTGGATACTGGAGAATTTCAAACCGGCATCGAAAGACGTAGCGAGCATATCCGCACCTGTACAGCGCAAGCCTGCTACCATGCCAAGCACACCGCAAAAGGCCACAACGACGCCTGTGGCAAGGGCGGCGCCTGTCCCTACCAGTCAAAAGTTCGCGGAGCCGGGGTTCGGTTACGTGATGGAATATCCCGGAGGTTGGAATTTCACCAAACCGGCACAAATGACCGCCATGTTCAGCGGTCGGGAAGGCACACCTGAATACGCAGCCATCATTGGCGTGCAGAACATTCAGCCAGCCGGCGCGACGACGGGCGACGAGTCCGTACAACGCGCGCTCAATCAACTGAGATCATCGTTGGGAAATGCGGTGCGCGACCTCAAAGTATTGGGCGACAAACCTTGGGCATACCAGCACGACGGACAACGCTTGGTTGGCCGACAAATCTCGGTCAGCTACATCCATGCCGGGCAACGTTTCCGCAAACAATTAATCGCCATTCCCAGGCCAACCGGAACCGTCATACATGTCTGGTCTTATACAGCGCCGGCACAGCAATTCACTTCGTTCCAGCCGATTGCGCGGCAAATGCTTGCGTCGCTTAGAATCTTGACTGCCGACACGCAATAAGAGGTATGCTTCGGGCGATCAACCAATCTTTGAACGGAAGCTCGTGAGACCAATCAGCCCGTATTTCCTTGCAGCCTTCCTGTTGGCGGCTTTGCCAGCTATATCCGCAGGCGCGGCCGATCCGGATCAACGCGCCGAAGAAGAACGCCCCAGCGTCGAGCAACTGGTAAGGCTGTTCGATACGGTGGTTTTCGGCAGTGAATTTCGGGCCGTCAGCGCCGTTAGTGCGATTCGCAAATGGAAAACACCGCTACGCGTCATTGTGCGAGAGTATGGAGAGATCGTCACTCGTCTCGCCGGCGGGCGGGTATCGCGGCGGATGGAGCAGCAATCTCTCTCCGAGAAATACCTCACGTATGTTCAGCGCCACCTCAGCACGCTGGCCGACTTGACCGGACTAAAAACACAAGACGTCACAAAAACCCGTTGGCCGGCAAATTTTATCATCAATTTCGTACCGCCACTGCAAATGGCCAACCCCGACCTTGCCGATGTTCCGAGAGGTATCCTGCAACGGTTGGCAGCGCAGGGCGGGTGCTATTTTCTTGCCTGGCCGGACGATACCGGAAAAACACTACTGAAGGCCGTTATCGTCGTCAATAAGGCGCGGACGGCGGCCAAAACCAACCATTGCGTGCTCGAAGAAATGACGCAAAGCCTGGGGCTTCCGAACGACGCCAATCCGTCGTGGCCGTCGATCTTTTCCAATACCGGAACGGTAAGCCGGCTATCTTGGAGCGATCGTGTTTTGATCCAGGCTCTTTACGACCCTCGCATGACGCCCGGCATGGCACGAAAGTCGGCATTGGAAACAGCTCGGCGCATCTTTACCGAACACCTCGCCAAATAGCGACTTTCCGCCGCTTTGCGTCTATTCGTAACTGATTATTAAGCATATTCACGGACAACTCAGGGGTGGAGGAGTCCGTGCGCAGGCCGACGCTGGATATCTTCCACGACTGGGCATTTTCACTTCGGCTAAGGCGGCGCTTTTAGGCATGTTCGGATTCGGACGTCCAAAACAGCAATTAGTCGGCCCTGGGCAACTGGGTGCCATCGCCTTCATGCCGGGCAGTATCTTCGATCTAATCTTGGCGTCGGTGTTCATTAATCTGCTGGCGCTGGCCATGCCGATCACGCTGCTGCAGGTCTATGATCGGATCATTCCAAACTCCGCCGAAGGCACACTGATCTTGTTGATTACGGGGGTTGGCGCCGCGCTTTTACTCGAGGCTTTACTACGACTCGGACGATCCTACGTGTCGGGTTGGATGGGGGCCCGCTTTGAACATCTAGCCGGCAGCGCCGCCATGGAACGGTTGATGACCGTCTCCATCATCGACTACGATCGCCACGGCGCCGGCGCGCACCTGGAGCGCTACAATGCGCTGTCTACGCTGAAGGAATTTTACGCCGGCCAGGCCATTCTGGTGGCCTGCGATTTGCCGTTTGCTGTGGTGTATCTGAGCGCTATCGCGTTTTTGGCGTCTCATCTGGTGATCGTGCCGATCGTTGTCATCATACTGTTTGGCATCTCGGCCTGGTGGCTTGGGCGTAAGCTTCGAACATCATTGTCGGCCCGCCTAAGCGCCGATGACCGGCGATTTAGTTTCATTATGGAGGTCCTGGGCGGCATTCACACCGTCAAAGGCCTGGCCATGGAAGAGCAAATGGTACGCCGCTATGAGCGGTTGCAGGAAACCTGCGCCGAAGCGGAATACAACGTTGCCCTCAATAGCGCGTCGGCACAAAGCACAGGCGCCTTGTTTTCGCAGGTCGTTCTGTTTGGAGTCGTCGGCTACGGTGCGACTTTCGTGATCGACGGCGCGCTCACGGTCGGTGGATTGGCCGCTTGCACGATGCTTTCCGGGCGTTCCATGCAGCCCATGCAAAAAGCAGTCGGCATCTGGACCCGGCTGCAAAGCATCCAACTGGCTCGCGAACGGCTGAGCGATTTATTCGGCATGCGGGTAGAGAAAATGCCGGGCCTGCCGGATCTACCGCAGGTGCGCGGCGACATCGAATTGCAAAACGTCACCTTCTCGTATGGCAAAAACAAGGATGGTGAAGACCTGGCACCCTTGTTCGAGAACGTCAACCTGCACATCAACGCCGGCGAAACCGTCGGCATTTCGGGCGGCAACGCCAGCGGCAAGACCAGCTTGCTCTATATCATTATGGGCGTACTCGGGCCGACCGGAGGCGCTGTACGCATCGACGGCAATGACATCGGTGAATTTGCACCGTCCTCGATCCGCCGTCAGGCCAGTTACCTGCCGCAGGAAGGCATTCTGTTCAATGGCTCCATCCTCGAGAACATCACCATGTTCCGTGATGAGAAAACTGACGATGCCATGGATATCTCCAAGATCTTAGGCCTCGATACCGTTGTCGCCCATATGCCGCAGGGCTATGACACCAAGGTTGGTGACGGTGCATCCGACAAGCTGCCACGCGACTTTCGCCAGCGCATCGCCATTGCCCGCGCACTGGTCGACAAGCCCCGCGTTCTGCTGTTCGATGAAGCCAACACCGCTATGGACGGCGCCGGAGACGCGACGCTCAAGTTCTTGATGGAGAAGTTGAAGGGCAGGGTAACGCTGATTTTGGTGACACCGCGCCCCTCCATGCTTAGCATTGCCGACCGCATTTACGACATCAAAGGCACAGATGTTATTGAGCGGGGCTCCGAACCGCCACCGCCGCCACTACCGGCCAGCGACAGTGCTGATACAGGCACGGATGCGATTGCGGGTGCGGGCGCATGATCGTCACCTTAAAAAAAATCGAAGCGCTTTCCGACGACGCCGCACCACGCAACGAGGTGCGATTGAGGCTTGGACTACGGCGGATATGGGGCTTGGCCCGCGCGCTATTTCCCACGCTATTTCCCATTGGCCGGTGGGGATAACGCACCGCCATGTCCAGGAATTTGATCAAAATTGAAGCGGAGGATACCTCTCCCCTCGACGTGCCTGGGCGCCCGCTGACGACGATCCGCCCGAACACAGATCAGTCCTGGGACCAGCAAATTTCGCCGCCGAACACCGAGGACGAGCTCGAACAAGGCCCAAGCATGCGCCGCTTCGGCGCGCCGGAACCGGCACCGCCGAGACGCGCGCCCCGCATCGAAGATTTACTGCCGCCGCCCATCGGGAATGAACCGATCGAGACGCGATCGACGCCTGACCTCAAACCTGTTGCAGAACCGCAGCCCATACCTGAACCAGAACCGGTATCTGCACCGACACCGCAACCTATCCCTGAACCGCTCCGTGAACCAGACGCTGCCTTAAAGCCCGAACCTGAGGAAAAGCCCAGGCCTGCTGAACAGCCTGCTCCGATCGCAAAACCGGAGCAGAAAACCGAACCCGAAGCCCCCAAACGTTTGCCGCCCCGGATGCGCAAAAAGATGGAGCAAGAGCCCAAGGCAGCCGAAGTTACGGAAGGCGCAGCGGACGCTCTTGTCTCCAAGCAAGCCAACACTCAACCCGCTCCTGAGCAAACCGCCCCAGTGCCCCCCCTGGCAGCCCCTCCGGCAGCCCCTCCGGCAGCTTCCCCGACAGTTCCCCCGACAGCCGCGCCAGCAGCAGAAACACCAGCGTCTATTGGGCGTTTGGGTGACGGACGCCCAGTCCCGCCGCCCGCACGTGCGCCCCGCGCCTATCAACGACGGTACGACGAAGCTGGTGTCGCGACCGCTGTTGCTGCTGCAGCACCAATGCCGATGCCTATGGCGGCACCGACGCCGGCGTCGGACGGTGGTGG
>JABIPG010000219.1 GCA_018698795.1 Rhodospirillaceae bacterium | reverse complement strand
GATTTTCACTAAACGTTCTGAGAACATGAGTCGAAATTAATAATAAAAACAACCAGTTATAAATTTACCTTGCCAAAAAGAACAAAATAGGTACTTTTGTCATCGTTGCTTTGAAATGACCCGTGTGGAGAATAGGAGGCTAACAATGTCGCAGAGCGCATTACGTTTGGTGGAGAACGACAAAGTGGATAAATCAAAGGCGCTGGAAGCCGCCGTGTCGCAGATCGAACGTGCCTTCGGCAAGGGCTCGATCATGAAATTGGGCGCTGATCAGGTGGTCGAGGCGGAAGCCATCTCGACGGGGTCCTTGGGCCTAGATATCGGGCTCGGCATCGGTGGCCTGCCGCGCGGGCGCATCATTGAAATTTACGGGCCGGAAAGCTCCGGCAAAACCACGCTGGCGCTGCACGCCGTCGCCGAAGCGCAAAAGCTCGGCGGCACCTGTGCCTTCGTCGATGCGGAGCACGCGCTCGATCCGGTCTATGCGCGCAAGCTCGGCGTTGATGTGGAAAACCTTCTCTTGTCGCAGCCCGATGCCGGTGAACAGGCGCTTGAAATCGCCGATACGCTGGTGCGCTCGGGGGCCATCGATGTGTTGGTGATCGATAGTGTCGCAGCCCTCGTGCCGCGCGCCGAGTTGGAAGGCGAGATGGGCGATACCCACGTCGGCTTGCAGGCGCGTCTCATGAGCCAGGCGTTGCGCAAACTGACCGCGTCGGTCTCCAAGTCCAACACCATGATCATCTTCATCAACCAGATTCGCATGAAGATCGGTGTCATGTTCGGCAGCCCCGAAACCACGTCGGGCGGTAACGCGCTGAAGTTCTATTCCTCCATCCGCCTCGATATCCGCCGCATCGGCGCCATCAAGGACCGCGATGAAGTGGTCGGCAACCAAACGCGGGTCAAGGTGGTCAAAAACAAGCTCGCACCGCCGTTCAAGATCATCGAGTTCGATATCATGTACGGAGAGGGCATCTCCAAGATGGGTGAGCTTATCGACCTCGGCATTAAGGCCGGCATCGTTGAGAAATCGGGCTCATGGTTTTCGTGCGACTCGACGCGCATCGGCCAGGGCCGCGAAAACGCCAAAAACTTCCTGCGCGAAAATCCGGAAATGGCCGAGAGCGTCGAAAAACGCATTCGCCAGAACGCCGGGCTAATCGCCGAGGAAATGATGGCCGGGCCCGGGGACCAGGGGGGTGATCAGTCGGAAGACAATGCAGACGGCGAAGATGCAGACGGAGACACTGTCGAAGACACCGCCGCCGAGTAATTTTCCGAGTAATTTCCTGAGTAATTTGGGTTTCCACACCCGGTTTACGAACGTCAACTCAACTTACAGCCGCCCGGCGAGTATTCCGGGCGGCTGCTTTGTTTTGACGATGCCGCTTGCCAGCGCTAAAACCTTGGTTTCTTGCGCTTAACGCATATTTCACTACAGAGACAAAACAGCCAGCCGGGACCCACACGCATGCAGACCGTCAACGATATCCGCAAGGCCTTCCTGGAGTACTTCGCTGCCAACGGTCACGAGATCGTGGCCTCATCGCCGCTGGTGCCCAATAACGACCCGACGTTGATGTTCACCAACGCCGGCATGGTGCAGTTCAAGAACGTGTTTACGGGGCTGGAAAGCCGCAACTATTCCCGCGCCGTGACGTCGCAAAAATGCGTGCGCGCTGGCGGTAAGCACAACGATCTGGAAAACGTCGGCTATACCGCGCGCCACCACACCTTCTTCGAGATGCTCGGCAACTTCTCCTTCGGCGACTATTTCAAGGACCTGGCCATTGAGCTGGCCTGGAACCTGATCACTAAGGAATTCGGCTTGGACGAAGATAAGCTCCTGATCACGGTGCATTCGTCCGATGAAGACGCCGCTGCGCTGTGGCGCAAGATCGCCGGGCTGCCCGATGAGCGCATCATCCGTATCCCGACATCGGATAACTTCTGGGCCATGGGTGACACCGGGCCGTGCGGCCCGTGCTCGGAGATTTTCTTCGACCACGGCGATCACATTCCGGGCGGCCCGCCGGGCTCACCCGACGAAGACGGTGACCGTTTCATCGAAATCTGGAACCTGGTGTTCATGCAGTTCGAGCAACTGACGGCCGACGAACGCGTCGAGTTGCCGAAACCCTCCATCGATACCGGCATGGGGCTGGAACGCATCGCCGCTGTCATGCAGGGCACGCACGATAACTATGAGACCGACATGATGCAGGTGCTGATCCGCGCTTCGGCGGAGCATTCGGGCGCGGCGGCGGACGGCGAGCACAATGTCTCGCACCGGGTGATCGCCGATCACTTGCGCTCATGCGCGTTTTTGATTGCTGACGGTGTGCTGCCGTCGAACGAAGGGCGCGGCTATGTGCTGCGCCGGATCATGCGGCGCGGCATGCGCCATGCGCACATGATGGGGTGCGAAGCCCCGCTGTTGTGGAAGCTGGTGCCCGCATTGGTCGGCGAGATGGGCCAGGCCTTCCCCGAGTTGTCCCGCGCCGAGGCCTTGGTGACGGAAACGCTCAAGCTCGAAGAAGGGCGTTTCAAGAAATTGCTCGACCGCGGCCTGAAACTGCTCGACGACGCTACCGGCGATTTGGCCCACAGCGCGGGAGCGGTGCTTGATGGCGAGACAGCGTTCAAGCTCTACGACACCTACGGCTTCCCGCTCGATCTGACGCAGGACGCGCTTCGCCCTCGTGGCATCAGCGTCGATACCGATACGTTTGATGCCGCCATGGAGCGCCAGCGCGCCGAGGCCCGCAAGGCCTGGGCCGGATCGGGCGACGCGGCGGAGGATGCGCTGTGGTTCGACCTGCGTGACGAGCTCGGCGCCACCGATTTCCTCGGCTATGAGACCGAGACGGCGGAAGGCAAAGTGGTGGCGTTGGTCAACAAAGACGGCGCCGTTACCGATCGTCTGAGCGCTGGCGACAGCGGTTTCGTGTTGGTCAACCAGACGCCGTTCTATGGTGAATCGGGTGGCCAGATGGGCGATTG
>JABIPG010000177.1 GCA_018698795.1 Rhodospirillaceae bacterium | reverse complement strand
TTCTTTCAATCACCATTTTAGCCAATCGATGGCCGTTTGGGCTTCGGCTGCAGATCTACCTAGGAATCATCGAAAACGAGCGCTTTTGACTCAAAGCGGCCAATTTCTGGAAATGTAGGGTTATTGGTTTAGAAGCTTCGAAGATAGATCCGCCATTGAACAGGTAAGGGCTTTGCCAAGCTAGTTGTAATTGCCGAAAACCGTATAGACGCCCGAATAGTTCCCGTTCGCCTGGTCGGCTCCGACATTCAGTGTCGCGCCAATACTGACATCGCGTGACCCGCCGCCGGAAATTGTCGGCGAGGCTCCCGCGTCGTGTTGAAAACTGTTCACGGTCATAGAATTTACACCGTTGGAAAGCGTAGAGGTGCTTGGCAAGGTGATGCTGAATGCTGCGCCGCCGTTGCCTGTTATTGTGAACACCCCTTCGGAAGCCGAACCTCCGGCCATTTCAGTTACGTTTATTGCCGTGGTTGAGCCGGCGGTACTGACGGTGATGGTCCCGCTGGTGGAATAGGGTGTGATGGTCCCGAAACTCAGTGCCGTCGTTGCCGAGATGGAAATCGGCGCGGCAACAGAGCCTGAAACCGTCGCGGTCGCGCTATCACTTGTTGAGGTCGTGTTGTCTTGCACCAGCACGGTCAAATCGCCTGTCAATCCAGATTGAGCGGATTGGTTTGCTGCCACATTCATTCGACCCGAGACATAAAACACAAGCCCTCCACTGCCATCCAATTGGGCGGTCGTACCGACATCTGAAGTCAGATTGTCGATGGTCAAGGTTGTTCCGCTTTTGGAGATGGTCAGGGATGTCGGCAAGGTGATCGTAACGTAGCCCGATGCTGTGCCCTTCGTAATGGTAAACTTAGCTCGAGTCACACTGCCACCGAAATCGACGATGCTGCCCGTCACGTACTTGGAATTGGCATTGCTATTGATGACTGCCGTCCCGGACCCGTCGACGCTTGATGCCACGTCACCAAATGCCATGTTGGTATTTTTTTTCAATGAGATGCTCGCGGAGGGCTTAGCGGCCTCGACGGGAAATGCGAGCAAGCACACGACCGAGATTAGAAATGCTTTGATCAACTCAAATATTCTCATAAAGATGTTGGGCACTCTGATTAGAGAAACATAGTGCTGGTGTGCTTCAGCCGGTTACTCACATCTATTCTGAAAATACCGGCGCCGTTTTATTGGGCCGCCGGTAAATATCATCTGTGTTGCCGATATTCGAAGCATGTTACCCCGTTTATCTAAGGGCATGCCCTTGCCGAAAGCTGACGAAATTGCCGCCACCCATTTATATCACATGAATTGGTGTTAACGCACCTTAGGCCGTGTGAGTACCGGGCGGTTGTTTCTCTCTACACAAGCTTACGTAGACCGGGGAAGTGATGAAAAAAAGCCAGAAGCTCATGTCCGCAAATGGCTAATTGCAGCAACCAAGCTTCCAGCACCAATTCGTCCGCTGTTACAACCAAACCGGACCGCGCATGCTGATTTGGGTGATGAGGCCAGCTAAATCGCCAACGTGCCGAGCACGTCCTCGACGGAAAGCTCCGCCAATGAGGGCCGGCGCACAATGGTCACGGCCTTGCCGCGCTGACCGCAAAGTGCGGGATCGGACTCGTCCGAATACAACACGACTGACGGCGCGCCCACGGCGGCGATCAAATGCATCGGCCCGGTGTCGTTACCGATGGCCACTTCGGCGCGTCGGCCCAACTCTGCCAATTGCAGCAGGTCGGTCTTGTCGGCGAGGTCCAGGGCGCTCGGTACGGCGGCGGCAATCTCATGGGTTGTTGCCTGCTCGTCGGGGCCGCCGATCAGCACCGGTATGACGCCACGTTCGGCCAGTTGCGCCGCCAACGCTTTATAATTCTCCAGCGGCCAGCGTTTGGCCGGGCGGTGCTGGGCGCCGCCGGGGACCAGCAAGGCGAAACGTTCGGGCACGCTCAGATGTTCGACATCAGCCGTAGCCCAACTCAGATCTAAGTTGGCGATGTCGTCAAACCCGGCCATGCGTACACCGGCCTTGGTCAATTGTTCGCGCTGGCGATCAATGGTGTGCATGGCGTTGCGATTGGGGTTGTCGTGCGGGTGCGAACAGCCGCGCGCGATGCCCGACCACGCGGGCGGTTTGTCGGGGTAGAACAGCTTGAAATAAAACGAGCTGCGGTCCGATGTCTGTAGATCGTAAATGCGGCGGAACTTGCCGCGTCGGAGCCAGCGGCGCAGCGACCGCCATTTGTTGATTTCAAACAGTTTGGGCCGCGAATCCAGCCACACCGTATTCACATAGCCGGACGCTTCCGCAAACTCCACATAGGGCCGCGTGGTCAACAAAATGATGTTGTCGCGTGGATGCTGGGCGCGGATCGCCGCCAGGGGACCCAACGCCTGGACGAAATCTCCAAGCGCGCCGAGTTTGATAACCAGCACCGATCCGGCGCTCAAGCGCGGCCTCGTTCGTGCAGCACTTCGTTATAGACCTCGAGGGTTTTCTCGCACATGGATTGTTTGGAGAAATGTTCCCGCACATTGGCGATGGCGGCTTCGGACAAGGCCGCACGCTGTGTCTCATCCAGCCCGAGCACGTGGGCCAAAGCTTTGCTCAGCGGTTCGGATTCGCCGGGCGGCACCAGCCAGCCGGTTTGATCTTCGACAACGGTTTCCGTGGCGCCGCCGTGTTCGGTGGCAATGACCGGGCGCCCCAGCGCCTGCGCCTCGACGATGACGCGGCCGAAAGCCTCCGGGTCGGTGGAGGCTGAAATCACGACATCGGACAACATGTAGGCGGCTGGCATGTCGTCGCAATGATCGACGATACGCACCACCTCGCCCAAATCGTGTTGTTCCACCAGGGCTTCCAGTTCGGCCCGGTATTCGCTACGGCCTTGGTCGCCGCCGACGATCAGGCAACGCAGATCGCGCCGCTCCAACTGAGCCACGGCGTTGATGAATACGGCTTGGCCTTTCCAGCGTGTCAACCGGCCCGGCAACATGATCACCGGCATACCGTCCGCCAGCCGCCAATCGTTGGCCAATTTGATAACGCGCTCGGCACTCACTTGCGCCGGGTCGAAGCGGTAGAGATCGACGCCGCGCGGAATAATTTTGATGCGCGTTGCCGGCACGCCGTAGATGCGCCGCATGTGCCCCGCGATGAAGGCGGATATGGCGATCACCCGGTCGCCTTGGGTCATGATTGCGTTGTAGCGCCGTTTGAGGAAATTACCGGCGTTGTAGGTGCCGTGGAATGTCGTCACGAAGGCGCATCCGGTACGTTTGGCCGCCAGCCAGGCACTCCAGGCCGGCGCGCGCGAGCGGGCGTGGATCAGGTCGATATTCTCACGCTTCACCAATTCGGCCAGCCGGGCGATGTTGTTGTACATAACCAACGGGTTCTTGGAATCCATGGGTAGGGTGACGTGCTCGGCCTTTACGCGCGCCAACTCGTGCACGCGCCCGCCGCCGGCTGACGCTACGATGGCCCGTCCGCCGGCCTCGACGATGGCTTCTGCGATCTCCACCGTGCCGCGCTCGACGCCGCCGCTGGACCCCAGCGCCGGCAGCACCTGCAGCACCGTTGCGACACGCGGCGTCGTATCCCCAGAGGGAATGTCTCCTGGGTGTGTCTCTCCGGGGGCCGTATTCAAGGTCTGGTCCGGTTGTTCGTTCATGGTCTATAAGTTCCGGGTTGCCCAGATTTGTCTTTGATAAGGATCATGCCAGCTCATGACGGACCCCACGACGGACCCAAAAGATGACCTGACTGTCGCACCCAGCATCATAGCACGAGATGACGGCGCGACTATCGCTTACCACTACACCCCTGGCAAGGCACCTGGGGTGGTATTTCTGACCGGCTTCAAATCCGATATGACCGGCGGCAAGGCGTTGGCCGTCGAGGCCCTGTGCAAACGCTTAGGCCACGCCTGTTTGCGGTTCGATTATTTCGGCCACGGCGCGTCATCGGGCGCTTTTGAGGACGGCACCATCGGGCGCTGGGCCGATGATGCCATCCATGCTATCGACACCCTGACCGAGGGTCCGCAAGTGTTGGTCGGGTCGTCCATGGGGGGATGGGTCATGTTGTTGGCGGCGCGCGCGAGGCCCGAGCGCATGGCGGCGTTGTTGGGTATTGCAGCCGCGCCTGATTTTACCGAAGACCTGATCCCAGATGCCTTGAGCGACGAACAGCGCGCCGATTTGGCGCGCAACGGATATATCGATATCCCCAATTGCTATGATGACCAGGAGCCTTATCGCATTCGACAGGCGCTGTTGGATGACGGTCGAGAGAATTTGTTGTTGCGCGCGCCCATCGAGATCAACGTGCCGGTGCGGTTGATCCAAGGCATGCGCGATGAAGACGTGCCGTGGGAGACCAGTCTCAAAATCACCGATAAGCTGGTTGCCGAGGACGTTGAAATCACTTACGTCAAAGCCGGTGACCACCGGCTCTCTGAAGAGCATGACCTGAAACGCCTGGAACGCACGCTGACAGCCCTGTTGGAGGACCTATGACTGAGCAACTGGAAGAGCGAATGCAGCCTCGCCGCAGCTTCATTTTTTCGCCGGGTTTGAAGCCCGATATGTTCCCCAAGGCGCTGGCTTCGGGTGCGGATATCGTCTGTGTTGAGTTGGAAGACGGCATTGCGCCGAAAGACAAGGACGCGGCGCGCGCCAACGCCATGGCGTTGTTCGAAACACCGCAGGCTGATGATGGCGTCGAACGCATCGTGCGGATCAACTGCCTGCGCACCGAATTCGGCATCAAGGATGTGCAGGCCGTGCTGGCTACTGATACGCCGCCGCCGGCATTGATGCTGCCCAAGGTGATGACACCCGACGAAGTGAAGTGGTTGGATGATCTGTTATCCGAGCGCGGCCACACCACGCGCCTGCACGTGATCATTGAGACCAACGCCGGGCTGGAGGCCGTCTACGACATTTCGCGCGCCAGTGAGCGCATCGACGCGCTGTTTTTCGGTGGCGTCGATATGGCGGCGGAGTTGCGCTGCCAGAACGCTTGGCAACCCTTGCTCTATGCGCGCTCGCGCGTGGTGCATGCGGCGGCGGGTATCGGCGTCGATGCCATCGATGTGCCGTATCTGGATCTCGAAGACCCCGACGGTATGGTCGTTGAGGCCGAACAGGCGCGAGAACTGGGCTTCAGCGGCAAGGGCTCGATTCATCCCAAACAGATTGCGGCGTTGAACGCGGTATTTACGCCCGATGCGGCGACTGTCGCCCATGCTAAAAAAATCGTCCAGGCATTTGCCGAGGCTGATACGGGACTGGTGGTGGTCGACGGCAAGTTGATCGAAAAGCCCGTGCTGCGTGAAATGCATCGAATTTTGGCGATCGCTGAACGCGTCTCGGAAGGCTGAGACACCGCTACGCCCCCAGGAATAGGGCGCGGATGAATTGGCGGTACATCATGATTTGCCGCGCCATCACCGTCTTGTCGCCGGTGGCCTTTGAGACAACGATGCCGCCATCGGCGATTGCCGACAGCATATCGGCGACGTCATCAAGGTCGACATCCAGGCGCGGTGGATAGCGCTCAGCGATAATATCCAACCGCTGGCGGAACCTCTTGCGCCAACTGAGCATGGCGCCGGCGCTGATGTCGCGGACCTCACGATCAAACAGACGGTCTTGATAGCATACCGCTGCGACCAGACACCCAGGATGACCATTAGGCAGATCGGCCAACAACTCCGACAGCATTTTCAGGCCGACAAGAAAGCCATGCAGCGGATCTTCATTGAGCTCGTCAGCGCGGGCGAATAGATCATCGAACAGCCTGTCTTCGCGCTCGACATAGCGTTGCAGCAGCGCCTTGGCCAACGCGCTCTTGTCTTTGAAGTGATAGAAAAAACCGCTTTTGGTGATGCCGACGGCGGCGATCAACTCGTCAATGGTCGTCCCCGCGAAACCCTTGTCGAGGACTGCGCTTTCCGCAACATCGAGAATTTGATCGCGTGTGTCGCTCATCCTTACCACTCGAAAATTTCAGCCGCGCCCACTGTACCATGAGTACAGTTGACAGTCATATCCATGCTGCCTTGGCTATCCATCAACGCCAATGAGCATCTAATATGCTGATATTACGCACTAAAACAAAATACGAAATCCGAACCATGGGTAGACTGGTTGCGAAATGCGCGTCGCTTCATAGTGCGACTCATCGGGCGGCAAGGCGCCACCCCGCATCTTTATTGGAGACTTCAAATGAGCAAATACCGCAACGCCCTGCCGCAACTGAATGGCACCATGTTTCTCACCGACAGCGGACTGGAAACCATCCTGTATTTTGTGGACGGCTTCGATATGCCGGAATTCGCCTCCTTTCCACTTCTTGAAACCGAGAAAGGCAGGGCACGCATCAAAGATTACTATGAAACCCACATGGCCATCGCCAAAAGCAGGAATGTCGGGTTCATTCTCGATACGCCGACGTGGCGGGCAAGTTCGGATTGGGGCACCAAGCTGGGTTATAGCGCCCAATCATTGGACCGTGCCAACCGTGAGGCTGTGCAATTCATGCTCGATCTTCGAGACCAGCACGAAACGCCAACCAGCCCCATCGTTGTCAGCGGTGAACTTGGCCCGCGCGGTGATGGCTACAATCCATCGGAGCTCTTGGAACCCGATGCGGCGCAAGCTTACCACGCCGATCAAATGGCGTCGTTCGCCGCCGCTGGCGCCGATATGGTGACGGCGTTGACCATCACCCATGTGGGCGAAGCCGTGGGCATTACGCGTGCCGCCCAGTCAGTCGGCATCCCTGTGGTGATTTCATTTACCACCGCGACCGATGGGTGCCTGCCCACCGGCCAGACCCTCGGACAGGCCATTGAAGAGACTGACGCGGCAACGGAAAATGGTCCGACCTACTATATGATCAACTGCGCCCATCCGACCCACTTCCAAGATGCACTCGACACCGGCGCGGCTTGGGTCAAGCGCATTAGAGGCATGCGCGCCAATGCCTCCTCCAAGAGCCACGAGGAGCTTGATAACTCGAGCGAACTCGATTCCGGCGACCCTGTCGAATTCGCGCAGCAATACCGAGCGCTCCGCAGACGCATGGATCACATCAGCGTGCTCGGCGGATGTTGCGGCACCGACCACCGCCATATTGAGGAAATCGGCTCGGTTTGTGCTTAACGCTGGGCTAAATTTTGGGCAAGCGCTCGCAGACCTTCCCGGTAGGTCGGGTAGGCGAGCGTGACGCCCAACTCGTCTTTGATGCGGTTGTTTCGGACCCGGCGGTTGTCTTCCCAAAAGCTGAGTCCCATGGGGGTCATGGCTTTCGCCGCTTCGTCAAAGGGTGTCATCGGCGGCGGCTCGACGCCCAGCAGCTCGCAGGCGAAAGTCGTGACCGTGGCGGGCTCCATGGGTTCGTCATCGCAAACATTGTAGATGGTGCCGGGGTTGGGACGCGCCATCGATGCCATCAACACGGTGGCGATGTCGTCGACGTGGATACGGCTGAACTTGTGCCCCGGTTTGTCGATGCGTCTGGCCTTGCCGTCACGGATATTGTCGAGCGGGCTGCGGCCCGGACCATAGATGCCGGCGAGGCGAAACAAATGCACCGGCAAGCCATTGTTTTCATGCAACGCCATCCATCCGCGCTCAGCTTTCGCGCGGTGGCGGCTGCGGGGCACGTTGGCCAATCGGGAGGCATGCACGGGCGCGGTCTCGTCAATCCATGCGCCATCGGTATTGCCGTAAACCCCGGTGGTGGAAAGATAGCCGACCCACGTGACGTCGCTGCGTGTCGCCAAGATGTCGGCAAACCCCGCGAGCACCGGGTCGCCCGCCGCACTGGGCGGCATGGATGAGAGAATATGCGTTACCCCTTCAAGCCAAGCGCGGTCAGCCGGCGTTTCGCCATCAAATTGATGCGCATGAATGCCTTCGGCGCGCAACGCCGCGGCCTGATCGGCGTCGCGGCAGGTGCCCGACACTTGCCAGCCATCGGCCAACAAGCGCCTAGCCAGCCGCTTGGCGCTATAGCCGAGACCAAAACAGAAAAGCGATCGTGGTTCCATGGTTTGCTCCTTCGTAGCGATAAGGTAGTGTCCGGTTTTGAAATGTCCATGATCCGTCTGACCCTCGCTGTCGTATTTATGCTGCTTGCCGAGCGGGCAATAGCGGAAACCTCTGCGTCAGCGCGCTACAACGCCTGTATGGAGAAGGTTGCGCGGTATCCGAAAGACGCCTTCGAAGACGCCATCCAGTGGCGCGACATGGGCGGCGGCGGCGGCGCGGCGGAACACTGCGCGGCCTCGGCATTGATCGCGCTCGGTCTGTTTAAGGACGCCGCCGTGCGCCTGGAAAACCTAGCGCAGCGAATCCGGGAAGAACCGGCGTTTAAGGCCGAACTTTTGGGTCAGGCGGCGCAGACTTGGTTGCTGGCCGAAATGCCCGCCCGCGCCGAAGCCGTGGCAACGGCAGCGTTGAAATTGCGTCCGGGCGATATCGAGTTGTTGCTCGACCGCGCCCAGGCGCGCGCCGCACTGGCCGACTACGCCAAGGCCAACGAAGACCTCGACGCGGTCATTATCCGCGATCCGGGCCGCGCCGACGCTTTTGCTTTTCGAGCTGCCGCAAAACGATTTTTGGATGATCGTGCGGGTGCCTTGGTGGACGTGGAGCGCGCCTTGGCGCTCGACCTGAATCATGCACCGGCACTGCTGGAGCGCGGCAATCTGCGGCGCATGGCCGGCAACGATGCCGGCGCGCGTGCCGATTGGCTGATGGTGCTGTCTATCTCACCCGATGGCGTTGCCGCTGACGCAGCGCGGGCGAACCTGGAAAAGATGGACGTCAAGCAACGCTGAGGGCCGCATTAGAAATCGAGATCGGCGTAGCTCTTGGCCGGCGCGGCGCCGGGGATATGGTCTTCCAGCAACGGCCGGAAGCTTGGGCGTGACTTGATCCGCGCATACCAGTCTTTGGCGCCGGGATGCTCGTTCCAGGGCACGTCGCCCAAATAATCGATCGTGGAGATATGAGCGGCTGCGGCAATGTCGGCCAGAGATATCTCATCACCGCCCAGCCAACGCCGCCGATCCGTCAGATAGGTGATGTAATCCAGATGGTGGTGGATGTTGGCATGACCGGCGCGCACCTTTTTTGAGTCCGGCTCGCCCATGCCCAAAAACCGCTTCATGATCTTTTCGCCGACCAAATGGCCGGTGACCTCGTCGTTGAATTTGTGATCGAACCAATAGACCAATCGCCGCACTTCGGCGCGCGCCAACGCGCCGCGCCCGATCAGGCTGGGCTCTGGATGCATTTCATCGAGAAATTCGCAAATGGCATCAGAGCCCGATATGGCCGAGCCATCGGCCTCCACCAATACCGGCACCTCGCCGGTGGGGTTGAGATGCAGAAATTCCGACCGTCGGTCCCAGACGCTTTCCGCCTGCAAACGATGTTCCAGGCGTTTTTCATTCAAGACAAGCCGAACTTTGCGGCAATACGGCGACAGCCAGAGATGGTACAGAGTGCGCATAAGCCCCTTATAGCGCCGGTTTTCCGGGACCACAATCAGCCGCGCATATGTAAAGGTGCAAGCTCGCGCGTATCTCGCAAACTTGTGAGATGCAGATTGCCGGCAAGCTCACTATGTTGATTTGAATATAGCCATCATCACCATTCGTAAGGACGATCCATGCTGATCAAAAAGCCCAAGGCTTCCGACGTTGCGTCTTCCGAAATCACGCCGCAATCGGTGTATATGCGCCGCCGCGAGTTTTTGCAGTCCGCTGCCATGGCAGGTGCTGCTGTTGCGCTGGGCCCGTACACCATCGGCAACGCGCATGCCGGTGCAAAGCTGCCCAACGTGGCGAAAACCAAATGGACACAAGAAAGTCTGGGCGAAGGTGACAAGCTGACACCTTATGAAGATGTCACCAGCTACAACAATTTCTACGAATTCGGCACATCCAAATCCGATCCCAAGAAGAAAGCCGGCACGCTGAAAACCAAGCCGTGGACAGTGGTGGTCGATGGCCACGTGGAGAAGCCGGGCCGCTACGACCTCGATGATTTGATCAGCCCGCATCAACTGCAAGACCGCGTCTACCGCTTCCGCTGCGTCGAGGCCTGGTCCATGGTGATCCCGTGGGTCGGTATTCCGCTGGCCGACATCATCAAGCGCTTGGGTCCCACGGGCGATGCCAAGTATGTCGCCTTCGAGACCTTGGTTGACCCCGAACAGATGCCGGGTCAGGGCTTCGCCACGTTGAAATGGCCGTACCGCGAAGGACTACGCATGGATGAGGCCATGAACCCATTGGCGCTGATGTCGGTGGGCCTGTACGGCGAACAGCTGCCGAACCAGAACGGCGCGCCGATCCGGCTTGTCGTGCCGTGGAAATACCGCTTCAAAAGCATCAAATCGATCGTCCGCATCAGCTTCACCGACAAGATGCCGCCGACGTCGTGGAATATGTCTGCGGCACGCGAATACGGGTTCTATTCCAACGTCAATCCGCAAGTCAGCCACCCGCGCTGGAGCCAGGCCAAGGAGCGGCGCTTGGGTGGCGCGCGCAACGTATTTGGTTTCATCGCTAAGCAGCCGACGCTGATGTTCAATGGCTACTCGGACGAAGTCGCCTCCATGTACCAGGGCATGGATTTGGCGCGGAACTTCTGAGCCGGATTTTCGTTTACATGACCCCCGATCAACGTTTGCGCTGGATCGCCAAACCAGCCGTGTGGCTATTGGCGCTTGGGCCGCTGGCATGGCTGGCGTGGCGCGTTTTCAACCAGGACCTGACGGCCAACCCGGCCGAATTCATGAACCGCTACCTGGGCGAATGGGCGCTTCGCATGTTGTTTGTCGCTCTGGCCGTGACGCCGCTGCGGCGGCTGACGGGCCAGGTTGAGGTCATGCGCTTTCGGCGCCTAGTCGGGTTGTTCGCGTTCTTTTATGTGGCCCTGCATGTGTCGAGCTATGTGGTCGTGGATCAATTCTTCGATTGGCCCGCTATTTGGGCCGACATCGTCAAACGCCTTTATATTTCGCTGGGCATGGGGGCCTTGGTGATTTTGGCGGCCATGACAGCAACATCGACAGCGGGCATGATCAAACGCTTGGGCCGGCGCAAATGGTCACGCTTGCACAAGGGCGTTTACGGCGCTGCTGTCCTGGCCGTCATTCACTTCTTCATGATGCGCAAAGGCTTCCAGATCGAACCGCTGGTCTATGCCGGTATTTTGGCGATGCTGCTGGGTGCGCGCCTGTTGCCCAAACGCCGCTCCAAGCGGCCTGCGAGAAATCAAGCTTCCAGCACGTAGGATCCCGGCGCGTCCATGATGGGGCCGTTGCCGTTGCCTGCTAGCCCCATACGTGGTGGTTTTACGCGAGATGTTGAGCGCTCCGTCAGCCACTTCGACCAGGCCGGCCACCATGACCCTTCGTGCAGCGGCGCTTGGCGGCGCCACGATTCGGGGTCGGTATAGCGCTCGCTCTCCAGCACCCGTAAAATCTGATAGCTGCGGTGGGCGTGACCGGGTTCCGAGACGATGCCCGCATTGTGGCCGCCGCCGGCCAGCACAAAGGTGACGTCGGTGTCGGTGAGAATCTTGATCTTGTAGACCGATTCCCACGGCGCGATGTGGTCGCGCGTGGTTCCGACGGCAAAAATCTCGGCACGGATATCAGTCAGCGAGATCGGTCGGCCATCGACCTCGTAGCGCCCGGTGGCCAATTGGTTTTCCAGGAACAGCTGGCGCAGGTACTCGGCGTGCATGCGATATGGCATGCGGGTCAGGTCGGCGTTCCAGGCCATCAGGTCATTGAGCGAGTCTTCCTCGCCCAACAGGTAATGGCGGATCATCCGCGACCAAATTAAATCCGGCGCGCGCAACAGCTGAAACGCCCCCGACATCTGCTTGGTGTCCAAGTACCCCTGCGCCCACATCATATCTTCCAGATAGGCCAGTTCGCTCTCATCAATGAACAGCATCAGTTCGCCGGCTTCGGTAAAATCGATCTGCGCCGCCAACATTGAGACGGAGGCCAAGCGGTCGTCGCCGTCGCGCGCCATGGCGGCGGCGGTGATCGATAGCAGCGTGCCGCCCAGGCAGTACCCGCAGGCGTGAATTTTGTGTTTGGGCCGGATTTTCCCGATCACATCAAGCGCCGCCATGATGCCAAGCCGGCGGTAGTCGTCCATCCCTAAGTCGCGGTCGTCGGCGGCGGGGTTCTTCCACGACACCATAAACACCGTGTGCCCGCGCTCGACCAGATAGCGCACGAACGAATCGTGCGGCGACAGATCGAGGATGTAATACTTCATGATCCACGCGGGCACGATCAGCACCGGTTCCGCCCACACGCTCTTGGTTTGCGGCTCATACTGGATCAGCTCGATCAGCCGGTTGCGATAAACGACCTTGCCGGGCGTTATGGCCACGTCCTTGCCGACGGTGAAGTTTTCCGCGCCCTTGGGCTTTTCCCCCGTGACTTGGCGTCGCCATTGGTCGATCAGGTTTTCCATGCCGCGCACCAAGTTCGCGCCGCCTTCATCCACGGTGCGGCGGATGACTTCAGGGTTCATCCACGGAAAATTGGCCGGCGCCAGCAGATCTAGATTTTGCCGGGCCAAGAATTCCATTTCGCGTTCGTGTTGTTTTTCCAGGCCGCGCAGGTGCGTTGTCGCTTCGTCCCACCAGGCCTGTGACAGCAAGAAGGACTGCGCCATGACGTTGTAGGGCCAGGCACTCCAGGCGTCGTTTCTAAAACGCGGGTCGCGGCGGTCAGCGGGGGCGGGCGGTGCAGCATCCGGGTCAGCCAGCGAGGCAGCCGCATAGGCCACCAATTTCGCCCAATCGCCTAGCGCCAAGTGCGTCAAGCGCGACACCTTGGTCGGTGAATTGGCCAAATGCACCAGCCAGTCCGTATAGGCGTTGGCGATGGCGGCAGGCGAAATGCCGCCCGTCAGCGGGGCTTGCGAGGCATGCAACAGATGGTCGAAAGCACGGCTGGCCGGGTATTCGGGTACCGGTGTGGGCGGGGTGTTTTGAGGTGTGGCCGTCATCCGAGTCACTCCCATGCTTGGGATACTTGGTGATCACCGAAGAGGATACAGCGAGAGGGCGGGATTTGCCTTGATGGAGATCAGGTATTCTATATTGGTAAAAATACTTGAAAATAGATATAAATTCCTTTATGCTCCAATTTCATTGTGACGCCGGTTGACGGCGTGGGCACGCTATTGGACATCGTGAATAGGATTGTGTCGGCGCCGATCAAAATCGGTTGGGGTCGATTGAGAGGCCGTCGGAATAACACGATGATGGTGACGGTGCGGACATCACACCCACCCAACTCTCCCCCTTGATGGGGTAGGGTTGGATGGGGGTGGAAGCAAACTCGGCCCCAAAATTTACCGGTCAAAAATTGGGTTCGTTCCCCAGATTTTTTTATGACTTCAACAAAATCAACAGCTTCCAACCCGGAAATTGCCGTCAGGTTTGGCGGCATTGGGCGGTTCAGCCG
>JABIPG010000283.1 GCA_018698795.1 Rhodospirillaceae bacterium | reverse complement strand
GGCAGCTGCGAAGGTCAAACTTCTGGCTGATCCAAAGGCGCAAGCGACGGATGTGTGGGCATTCTCGGGCCAGGTGCCCGGCCCGGTGATCCGTGCACGTCAGGGCGAACGTTTGCAGATTGCGCTTGGCAACGGCCTGCCGACGGAAACCACTTTGCACTGCCATGGACTAAGGCTGCCCAACGCCATGGACGGCGTCCCCGACCTGACCCAGGCGCCGATCGCACAGGGCGGGAAATTCATCTATGAGTTCGATTTGCCAGATGCGGGGACGTACTGGTATCACCCGCATATCCAGACCGTCGAACAGGTGGGGCGTGGCTTGCACGGCGCATTGATTGTCGAAGAAGCGACGCCGCCCAAGGTGGATCGCGAATTGGTTTGGGTGATCGACGATTGGCGTGTTGATGATAGCGGCGCCATTACCGACGACTTTCACCACCCGCACGACATCAGCCACAGTGGGCGTATCGGCAACCTGATCACCGTCAACGGGGCGGAACTGAAAGATGTTCCGGTCCGCGCCGGCGAGCGCATCCGGTTGCGCCTGATCAACGCGGCGAATGCCCGGGTGTTTGGCCTTAAGTTCGGAGGGTTGGAGCCGCAGGTCATCGCCATCGATGGCCACCCCGTCGCGCCGCACGCGGCTGCTGGTGGGCGCGTGGCGCTCGGACCCGGCCAACGCGTCGATCTGATGGTCGATATGGCCGGCAAACCCGGAGACCGCATGGCCGTTGTCGACGAATACTACGAGCGCTTTACATATACATTCGCCACTTTTGTTCATGAGCCGGGCGCACCACTCCGAGAATCGCCGCTTGATGCGGTGATGGCGTTGGCGCCCAACCCGGTGCCCGAACCCGATCTTGGTGCCGCCGAAAGCCAAGAAATATTGATCGAGGGCGGGGCTATGGGTGGCCTTCGAGAAGCCATGTTCAAAGGTGAAAAAGTAGGATTGCGCCAGTTGTGGCGTCAGCATGGCAAGGTATGGGTGTTGAACGGCGTCGCTTCCAGCGGATTTTCGGACGATCCCATGTTTCGCTTGAAACAGGGCAAGAGCTACCGCTGGCGCATTCGCAACGATACGGTTTGGGACCACCCAATGCACTTACACGGCCATGCGTTCCGGATTGTCACGCGAAACGGGAAACCCGAGTCCCGTACGCCCTGGTCCGACACGGTCATGCTGCATGCCGATGATGTCGTCGAGGTTGCTTTCGTCGCCGACAACCCGGGCAAATGGCTGTTTCACTGCCACGTGCTCGAGCATCACCATGGTGGCATGGGGACGGTGGTGGAGGTTGCATGAATAGGGCTCTTCGGCGCCAGCAGAAAAAACAGGGGCGCAAAGTCGCTGATCGGCGCACCGGAAACACAGATAAAAAACTTGCGCGGGCGTTGGCGGCATTAAAAGGGGGCAATGCGGCGGATGCGTTCCGTTTGGCCTTTGCAGTATATAAGAAGAGCAATCGCGATGATGCGGCGGAATTGGCGGCCCATACGGCGCTTCGCATCAAGCCGATGGACGATGCCGTTACGGCGTTCGCCCAATTGGCGGAGGCTGCACCGACGAACGCGGACATTCAGAACGATTTCGGTGGACTGTTGTGCCAGGCCAATCGGTTCGAAGACGCAGAACGCGCTTTCCGGCGCGCCCTTGAGTTGGATGGAGAGAATAGCGAAACGTTGCTCAATCTGGGCCAGCCGCTTATGGCCCTGGGACGATATGGGGATGCGGAAGCTGTGTTTCGCCATGTCGTCGAACTAATGCCGGAAAACCCTGGCGCTCATGCCGCTCTGGGGGACGCGTTGGATTCCCAGAACCGGACGCTTGAAGCCGAGGAACATTTCCGACGTGCTCATCGCTTGGAGCCGGCCAACAAGCGGTTTCGAAATAAGCTGGAAGCGGCTTTGAAGCATTGCGGGACCGGGTTTGAAGACCGCGAAAAGATATACCGCGCAGACCTGATAAACGACCCGGGTAATTTTGCGGCGGCCATGCAGTTGGCGTGCGTCCTGAGCGATACCGAGCGGCGGGGCGAGGCGCGCGAGGTGATCGACGCTTGGCTCCCTAAGGAGCGCGAGTTGGCGGTCGAAGACCGTGCGCAGCTTCGGGAGATTTTATCGGAATTGCAGTTTCTGGGAGGCGATTTCGCAACGGCGATGCCAAACTATCATTGGCGCTTGAAACGCTGGAAGCGGTGGGGCGGCGAGCCGGTGCAGCCCGAATGGCGGGGCGAGCCGCTGGATGGCAAAACGATATTGGTGTTCGCTGAACAAGGAGTTGGCGACCAAGTGATGTTCATGGCCTTGTTATCGGATCTCCGTGCGCGCGGCGCGCATGTCGTATTGGAGAGCGACCCTCGGCTGGTGCCGTTGTTTGAGCGGTCATTCCCCGGCGTCACCTGCGTACCGGTGGAAAACCCGCCCGTCCAGGCGACGCTCACAGCCGATATTGACTATCACGTCGCTATGGGAAGCCTGGGGTGCTGGTTGTGGGATGATTTTACAGGTCGGGGGGCAGGCCCTTATTTGCGTGCCGATCCCGACAAAACGAAGGCTCTGCGGGATAAATACAAGGCTGAAGAAGATGTCCGTCTGGTTGGATTGGTCTGGCAGAGCCCGCTCGGTAGGTTCGCTGGTATGAAATCCGTGTCATTGCGCGATCTGGAGCCGGTTTTTCAGCTGCCCGGCACTCGCTTTATCGATCTTCAGTACGGTGAAACCGAGTCGGAGCGAACACGATTGGAGTCTGATTTCGACGTGCCAATTGTGCATGATGAAAATGTTGATCAAATGACGGACCTGGATGCGTTCGCCGCACAGATTGCAGCCATGGATGGCGTTCTGGCCGTCTCCGGTTCGGCGGCCCATATGGCTGGCGCGCTTGGGGTTCCCACATCTGTGCTACTGTCGCCGGCGCCGCAGTGGAAATGGGGCGGCGCGGGAGAGGATACCGTATGGTATAACAGCGTGCAGCTACTGCGCCGGGCATACGGCGAAGCAAGGGATGTACAGGTGGCGCGTGCTGCAGCGTTTGTCCGCGACCTGTGACTCAAATGTATCGTGTTGCAAAAATACCACGACGCCGTCAGAAATTCGTAAGGTCGGTTGTTTTTTCTTCTCCCGAAGGCCGAAATCCCTAATATCACGATTGTCGAAAGGGAATCTCGGCATCCGGATGGTTGGTACCTCGGGCTGAACTTTTCGATTTTAAACGGGTTAACCCAACCCATACGTTAAAAAATCAAGGAGAGACCAAAGTGGAAATCAAAAACCTTC
>JABIPG010000279.1 GCA_018698795.1 Rhodospirillaceae bacterium | reverse complement strand
TGGGACATCAAGGGTCGCGCCCTTGGCGTGCCCGTGTATGAGTTGTTGGGTGGGCGCATCCGCGATGAGGTCAGGGTCTACGGCAACGGCTGGTCGTTCCGCGCCACCACACCGACGGAGATCGCCAAGGCGGCGGAAAAGGCTGTCACGTCGGGCTACGATGCGCTCAAACTCTATCCCCTGGGCCGACCTATTCCAAACGACCCCAACGGTCGCTTCACCCATGTGGACCGGCGAGAATACGACCGTGACGTCCGCAACCGCGCGGTGGCCATGGTCGGAGCGGTACGCGATGCGGTGGGGCCAGAGATCGACATCATGTGCGATATGAGTTGCGAGCTCACCACCGACGCTATTATCCAGGTCGGCAAGGCGCTCGAGGAATTCGATCTGATGTTCCTGGAAGAGCCGGTAGAGCCCGGGGATATCAAGGCCTTGCAGCGAGTTTCCGACAAGCTCGACGTTTCCATTGCCGTCGGTGAACGCTTGTATACGCGCTACGGTTTCCTGCCGGTGCTCGAGAACCGCGCCGCCGCCATCCTGCAGCCTGATATCGGCAACACCGGCGGCCTGATGGAGGCCAAAAAGATCGCCGCGATGGCGGAAGCCGTATCTATGCGCGTTGCGCCGCACGTTTGCGCCGGCCCGGTGGCCTCAGCCGTGGCGCTGCACCTGGACGCCACGATCCCCAACTTCCTGATCCAGGAACTCTATCCCTTCCGCGTGCCGGAGCACTTCGAACTCGTCGATGATCCGATCGAGCCAAAGGTCAGAAATGGCAAGGTCGAAATCCCGACGCGCCCCGGCTATGGGGTGGATCTGGTACGGAAAAACATCGCACCGCATCTGGCAGCGCGGGTTGATCGACAGTAACGGCGTATGGCCTATCTCCAGCGCGCGGGAGATTAACCTGCCAAAACGTCCTTAACCTTGGCGGCCAAGTCTTTCAAGGTGAACGGTTTGCCCAGGAAATGCAGCGTCGCATCGCGACCGATTTCGTCGTGGTACATGTCCTCGGCGTAGCCCGACATGAGGATCACCTTCACGCCGGGCAGCTCCTGGCGCACAAGGCCGACCAGGGTGTGGCCGTCCATGCCGGGCATGATGACGTCCGAGACAATGATATCGATGCTGGCGTCGGTGGAACTCACGACGTCCAAGGCGATCTCGCCGTTGGCGGCCTCGAGCACGGTGTAGCCTTTGTTTTCGAGCGCGCGCTTGGCGAACATGCGGACCGCGTCTTCGTCCTCCACCAGCAACACCGTGGCGCTGCCGGTGAGGTCGGGATCGGCTGGGGGTTCTGGAGAGGGTTCGGACGCGGCAGCTTGCGACGCGGGCGCTTCGGCGGAGCGTGGTGCGGCTGCGGGCGCGTTTTGGCCTTGGGTTACGGTTTCCGATTGCTGTTGGCCGCCGGGCTCTTCGAATTCAGGCAGGTAGATCGAGAAAGTCGTGCCTTCGCCGGGCGCGCTGTCGACAAAGATGAAGCCGCCCGACTGGTGTACGATGCCGTAAACGGTGGACAAGCCCAGCCCCGTGCCCGCGCCGGCCTCTTTGGTCGAGAAGAACGGCTCGAAGATGCGCTCCATGTGTTCCTTGGAGATGCCGGTGCCGGTGTCGGCGACATCGACCAGCACATAGCGGCCGGGCGGCATCAGGTCGTGGCCGCGCTGCACGGGGTCGGTGAGGGTGACGTTTTGAGTGCTGACCGTGATCGCGCCACCGCCGGGCATGGCGTCGCGGGCGTTGACGCAGAGGTTGATGATGATCTGGTCGAATTGGCTTTTGTCGCCCTTCACAGGCAGCAGATCGCGGCCGTGCTGCATGTCGAGTTCGACCGTCTCGCCGATCAAGCGCCGGAGCAGGCTGGCGAGATCGGCCAGGCCATCGGTGACATCGAGGCGCACGGGCTCCAGCGTCTGCTTGCGTGAGAACGCCAGCAGTTGACGCACCAGATTGGTTGCCCGGTTGGCGTTTTGGCGGATTTGCTGCAGGTCGGCGAAGCTCGGGTCGTCGGGGCCATGGCGCTCAAGCAGCAAATCGCAAAAGCCGATCATGGCGGTCAGCAGGTTGTTGAAGTCGTGCGCCACGCCCCCGGCCAATTGGCCCACCGCCTGCATCTTTTGCGATTGGGCGAACTGTACTTCGAGGTTTTTCTGTTCGGTGTTGTCGATCAGGTGCAAAACAATGCCCGACACCTCGCCCTCGGCATCAGTAAAGCGGCTGGCATAAAGCGACAGATTGAACTCGCGCGCACCAGTGCCCGGCAAGCGCACCTCCATATGCGCCGCGCGCGCCGTGCCCATGACGATCTTGGAAAGCGCGCCCGACAGATCGCCCCGATCCTCGCGCGCCAAGCTGTCGGCGAACGGTTGGCCCATAAGCGCGTCGCGGTGTTTGCCGAGCATCTTCAAAAACGCCCGGTTGGCGTCTTGTATCGTGCCCTCCAGATCGAGCAGCACCATGCCGACGGGCGCCTCGTCAAACAGCCCGTGCAGGCCGGCCAGGCTTGCGGCGGGCAGGTTCGCGTCAGGCGGGGTTCCGGGCAAGCCCGAAGCTGCAGGCAACGGGGCAGCCTCCGCCGATTGTTCGGGAACACGTTCAGGCGTACGGGGCGCGCAGGGAATGTGCGGCGCGGTCGGGTCGTTCCAGATCTGGTTGCGGATAACGATCGAGCGGGTATAGGCGATCTCGCCCTCGATGGTGTCTTTCTGGGATTGCTCCAGCCCGGCGGTGAAGGTGCGGCCCTCGCCGTCGGTCATGATCACCTCGCCGTCGTCGCCGACATCGGCCACGTAGTCGGCAAACGGCGTGCCGATGAGATGCTCGGGCGGTTTTCCAAGCCAGCGCGCCAAGGTCTGGTTAGCATAACGGATGATGCCCTCGCCGTCGGCGGAAAATACCCCGACGGGCAGGAAATCCAGCAGATCGGTAGATTTTTTCTGCTCATCGATGCGGATTTCCTCGATCTCGCGCCTATCGGTGATATCGGCCACCCGCCACACTCGCTGGCCCGATTTCGGTGATGCGTCGAGGCTTGTCACCTGAAGCCGCCGCCAGGCGATGCCGGCCTGCCCTGCGCCGAAGCCCAATCGGCGGCCCGGCACGGCAAACTCGGCCACGCCCGCGCCGCCTTCGAGGCCATGCGCGATCAGCCGGCGAACGTCTTCAGCGCCGTCGCTGTCGGCATCGATCAAAGGCTTGGCCACGGCATCCAGGCTTTCGACGCGCCTGGACGGCGTTTCGGCGGCGGCGAACGAAAGCAATTTGTGAAAGGCCGGATTGGCATAGATGAACGATCCCGCCCGGTCGGTCAGCGCCAAGCCCTCTGTGTCGGCGTCCAGTGCCAGTTCCGCCAACGAGCCGGCGCCGGCGTTGGCATTGCCGCCAATGGCCGTCCACAGCGCCAGCGCCAGGCACAGCAGCGCAATGCCGCCGGCGCCCGCCGCCATGGGGATCGCCAGCGGGTGGTGCCATTGGATCGCGGCCAGCGGTGCAGCGGCGATCAGCGCCACGATCAACCATAGGCCCGGGCGCTTGAGAAGCGGCTTACGGGGTGTTTGGGTTGTTGATTTCGATGTTCGTGGAGCTTCGGGCATCTGGTGTCTCGTCAATGCATCGGCAAGTCGCCGCGCTGGCGCATGATGTAGCCGATGATCTCGGCCACGGCGGTAAAGTGTTCGGCTGGGATTTCCTGGTCCAGTTCGACGGTATCATAGAGCGCGCGGGCCAGAGGCGGGTTTTCGACAATCGGCACGTCGTGCTCTTCAGCGACCGCACGAATCCGGAACGCCAAATGATCGACGCCCTTGGCGATGCATCGGGGCGCGTCCATCTCACCCAAGGTGTACTGCAGCGCAATGGCAAAGTGGGTTGGGTTGGTGATCACCACATCCGCCTCGGGCACGGCCTGCATCATACGCTGCTGGTGGCGCTCCATGCGGATTTTGCGGATGCGGCCTTTGATCTGCGGATCGCCTTCTTGTTGCTTTTGCTCTTCCTTGACCTCTTGCTTGCTCATGCGCATTTGCTTGGTGAAGACGTGCTTTTGGTACATGAAATCGAGGATCGCCAAAGCGGTCATGACGCCAACCGTCCCAACTGCCAAATAGATGGCTAGCAGATGAATGCGATCCAAGGTGTAGATGAGATCGATTTGCGTCAATAGCTCCACATCGCCCAACAACGGTAACGCAACGCTCATGCTAACCGTAGTCACCACCACCAGCTTGAAGATACCCTTAGCGAATTCCACGGTCGACTTTATGGAAAACATCCGCTTGACGCCCTTCAAGACGCTGATCTTAGAAACTTCGGGCTTTATCTTGTGCGTCGAGAACAACAAGCCGAACTGCCCGACGTTGGCGGCGATCGCGAATACGACCATGAGCAACAAAAACGGCGACACAACGACAAGCACATCCAACATGGTGTCGGCCAGCATCAATCGCAGATGTTCAAAATCAAACGGAATGGCATGCGGTTGCTCGATAAACTGACGGCCGATTTCGCGCACGCCGTTGGCCATCTGGGGTGCCAGAAACATCAATGCGCCCGTGCCGCCCAACAAAATACCCCAGCTCTTGATTTCTTGCGACTGGGCAACGTTACCCTTGCTGCGAGCGTCAGCAATTTTTTTGTCAGTCGGCTCTTCAGTTTTTGAAGCTTCGTCTTCTTCAGCCATTTATCTGGCTCCTGGGTTTCCACATCTTGCATGCAGCGATCATGGCACGAACGCCCCGATACCTTCTTGGAAGCGCCGTGCGAACACCAGTATTATGCCTGAAACCGTCGCTGTCAGCACCCACAACTGTAGCGAAACTTGCACCGGCAGGCCGAAAAAGAATACCGGCAATTGCGGCATCAAACGCCCAAGCAACCCAAGGCCGATATAGTAGGTCAAGCCGATCACCAGTGCCGGCGATGCCAATTGAATGCCGAGTATGAAACTGTCCGCAACGCGGCGCGCCATAAGTTGGGCGAAATCGCCGACCGGTAGAGGGGCACCGGGCGGAAACAACTCGTAAGTCTCCATCGCGGCACGGATCATCAAGTGATGGAAATCGGCGACAAAGATAATCACGATTCCCAACGTCAACAAAAACCCCGAAACCGTCGAACTTTGCTGCTCTGCGATGGGATCTTGGATCAAGGCGTTGGCCATGGAAGACGACAGCGCGATCACGGTGCCCGCAGTCTGCAAGGCGCCGATCAGAACACGGCCTAAGATTCCAATGAAGGAGCCAACCAAAATCTCGCCGGCGAACAAAATCCCCAATTGCGCCACCGATGTCGGCAATACCGGTAGGTTCGGTGCAATCGCGGGCATGACGGCGAAACTGAGCGCCAAGGCCAAGGTCACACGAATCCGAACCGACACATAAGAGGCGCTGAACCCAGGCATGAACGAAATCGTCGCGCCGAGACGTCCGAAAATCAGGAGGAACCCGAATATGTTGAGCTCGAGAAACTCCGCCAGCACGGTCTTGCCCCACTAGCCCAAACCGACCATGCGGTCGAAGAGCGTTCGGGCGAACTCGATGACCGTCGTCATCATGAACGGCAGGAAAAAAATAATCGCTGAAAAAATTACCAGGATTTTCGGCACGAACGTCAAAGTCATTTCCTGGATCGTCGTCAAGGCTTGGAAAAGCGCGATCGTCAAACCGATTAACAACCCCGCCCCCATAATCGGGCCGGCAACCTTCAATACCACCCAAAGCGCCTCGCGCCCAACTTCCAGAACTGCAGCTTCGTTCATACGGGACATCCACGTCGATCATGCCAAACCGAATCGTTCGACACGGAAGAGTATACCCCAAACGCCCTAAATGGGCATGCGCAGGATATCCTTGTAGGCTTCGAGCACCTTGTCGCGGACGCTGACAACGGTCTGCAGCGTCAATTCCGCTTCCGAGACCGCGGTCACGACCTGTGAGATATCGGCGCGATCGTTGATGCCGGCAATAGAGAGTTGTTCACTGCGCTCGCCAATACGGACGGCTTCCTTAATCGCACCCTTGACCAAGTCGGCGAACTCGCTGCTCTGACTCGCATCGGCCTGTTTTTTGGCGCCGAACGATTCGCCGACCGCTGCGCTGTTGTAGGCCTTGATCGCGGAAACATAATTCTGAGCCGGTGTCGGCATGTTAATCTCCTAAGGTTTTCCCGTTCCTGGTCGTTTTGACCGGTTTTTATCGCAGCATATCGATGGCGTTGGTAAGCATCTTCTTGGATGACTTTATGACGTTGAGATTGGCCTCGTACGAACGTTGCGCCTCGCGCATGTCGGACATCTCGATCAATGTATTGACGTTCGGCGTCAGCACATAGCCATCAGCATCCGCCGCCGGATGATTGGGGTCGAAGCGTTTGCCGAACGCCGACATATCGGGACGCACTTTGTGTACTCGGACGGTATCCATGCCCGCCGCTTTGTCGAACTCATTGCGAAACGAAATGGTCTTGCGTCGATACGGCTTGCCGTTCGGGTCCGTAGCCAGTGAATTCGCGTTCGCGATGTTTTGAGCGATGACCCGCAGCCGCTGCCCTTGTGCCCGCAGGCCGGCGCTGGAAATTCGCATGGTTCGGATAATGTCGTCCATCTATCGGTATCCTTTATTTCTTACCAAGGGCCATACGCATCATGCCGATATGCTTGCGGTACAGGTTGGTTGCCATTTTATAATTGGCACCGGTCTCGCCGACCTTAGCCATCTGTTCTTCCAACACCACAGAGTTGCCCGTCGGATTGGTCTCAAACGGCCTGCGATCTTTCACTTCTGAAAAATCGCGAATGCGTTTGCGTCGTCCCGGCAGATGGCCTTTCCCGCTTGCAACCATGTTCAGCTGCGAGCCTTCACTACGAATCAATTCTTTGAAATTATAAGGTTTTAGGTCGCTAGCACGATATTTGGGGCTATCTGCATTGGCGATATTCTGCGACAGAATTTCCTGGCGCTGTGCCAGCCAGTTCATGCGCTTCTTCACCGCTTGAAACAACGTCAACGACTTCAGTTCCATGGCACAACGACCTCATCCTGGTGGCGCGCCTTGCCCCGGCGCGTTCCATGCCATTTCTTGACGTATGTTCCGCCCCGTTTCTCGGTGCGCCCTTCGCGCGCCACATTTACGCGCGATTTCCAGTGGGCATTATCTGCCTAGTTCGTTAACAAGCGGTGAATCATCTGAATTGTACGCGGCGTCAGATCATCGGAACGGGCAAGATTGAGGGCATCGGGCATCGGCCATCGTCTCAGGGGGCCTACACAGGGCTTTATCATAGCCCAACTTAGTCCGGCGGGCTCTGCGCTGAATTCTGCTCGGCAGCGTCCAACAAGGCCTTAACCACCTTGTTCTTAAGATCAATGCCAATACCGCATTTGCAGCCGGGACAATCGATGCAGACCTCCAAGCCCAGTTCGACGGCCTGGGCCACCACAGCCTCTTTTTCGGGTTCCGTCACCAACGGGTCGAGACGTCGCATCTGAAGCTTCAGCAGCGAAAACGGATTGCCCCAGCGATACCCTTCACCGGCTTCGAGCGTTCCGGCCGTGCCGGCGCCTTGCGGTTCCAGGTTTTGTGCATGCATAGGGCAGCCATGCAAACAAGCGTAGCACTCAACGCATGCGGTAAGCGTGTGATATTCCGCCGAAGCCTCGACATTCAGATCGTTGCCCGATACCTGCGCCGGCAAGCGACCGCGCATCTGACGCGCGATGCTATCGCGGCGCACCACTAAATCGGACAGTACAGGTAGCGTCGCCATGGCGCTGATCGTGTCTCCTTCCCGAATCCGCGCCCGGCAAGCCAAGCGGGGCCGGCCGTTGATATCGACGGTACAGACGCCACAATTCCTGGCCCGACAGCCATAGCGGAAGGCCAGGTCCGGCATGCCACTCACCTGCGCCTGCAACAGAACATCCAACACCATCGGCTTTTCGTCATCGGAACGGCGCTGGTAGTCGTACTCAACAACCGTCGTCTCGCCGTTGCGATAGGTGACAATCTCAACCTTCATCGGCTCATCGCCTCCGCTGGTGCTCCGGCTAAACTGCCGGGCTCAATTTCCTGCGGCCCGCCTGATTTCTGCATGATCGCTTGATAGTGGTCGCGGATACGCCGGTCGCGGATTCGTTCGGGCAACCGCCGCAGCATCCTGAGTTTGAACTTCCGCCAATGATCGTTCATCAGATAGAGCGCTAAGCGCCCAAAGGGCAGGCCCTCGCGGTCGATACGCCGGCTAACGAATTGGCCGTCGGCCTGCATTGAGATTTGCGTCGAATAGGGCTTGGCGAACACCGATATATTGGGACCGTCGGATCGCACATGGCCGCCGACGCTACCGTCGCGTTCGCGTGCCGCCGCAGCCACGGCACGGGAAACGGTCAACATATTGAGCAGTTCCTGGTACTCGATGAACGCCTGATTCCAACCCCCGTAGACAGGGATTGCGACGTTCGCCAGTTTGGCTTGCAGGTTTTCACACACGGCTTCAAAACGCTCGATACGCGCGATTGAGCGCACCGGTCCGATATTTTCCCACGCGGCGCGCTGCAATTCGACCTTCAAGACCGCCGCTGCCAGATCCCCGCGTTGCCCGAACAATGCCGAGATCGCTGAAATCGCGGGCTCGAACTTGCTTTTGTCGGCAACCTCCCGGTTTGCCAGAGCGTGGGCGGCAGCACTGTGGCCGCTGCGGATACCAAAGATCGTGCATTCCGCCAACGCCGTGGAGCCCAGCCGGTTAGCGCCGAACACGCCTCCCATCGCCTGTCCTGCAGCGAATAGGCCGGCAATGGCCGCACCAGCCGTATCGGCCTTCGCTGCCGCATGCTCGTCGGCGCGAAGCCCGCCCATCATGTAATGCGCAGCGGGCCGCACTTCCCAGGGCACTTCCAATTTGCCTGCCGCCTTCCCCATCGCCTGGCGGGCGTGCTTGTAGGCAGACGGCATCGCCAGTTCCAGGTAGCGTTTGAAGTAGACACCCGACAGCGGCGCCTGAGCATTAGCGGTCAGGTCTAGATAGGCGCCGCCGTTCTCTGTTCCGCGACCATCTTCGACGGCCAGCATGATCGCCGCAGCACATTCGGCCCGGGTGCGGAGCGTCACGCAATCCATGATCAACTTGCCGTCCTTATCGCGAAGATCGCCCAAGAAACTGGCCACCGACGGCTCGCCGCACAACAGCCCTTCATACGACGGCGGCGAGGTCAGGCAAAACGGTAGAAATTGAATCTGCTCCATGTCGATCAGGTCGGCGCCAGCCCGCGCCATGACGGCATAGGAATCACCGGTATTGCCACGCATGGTGTCAGTCTTGGGAAAAAATAGCGTCGCAAGCCCGCCTGCCGCAACGACGACGGCGCTCGCGCGCACGATCACCAGCTTGCCGCGCGATGCGTCGTAAACAATGCCGCCGACGATACGCCGCTCGCCTTCATCCGCCCCACGATCCATCCCGGCTCCCGACTCGGTGACCACATCCAAAAACCAGGCGTCCTCCAGATAATCGATGCGCGCTCCCTGCACAACCGCGTTCCAGGTGGCGTGGCTAAGTGCCACACCGGAGCTGGCGTGCCCAACGGTGCGTCGGCGCGTGTGGCCGCCCATGGCCATGGAATCCGACTTCGGCCCGCTACGTTCAACGTCGATTTTCGGCCTCAGTCCGCGCTGCCGGTACCAGTCATAAGCGGCGCGGTTGTCATGTGCGAAAGCCTCGGTGATCGCCTTGTCGGGCAGGCTGCCGCCGCCCATGCGCAAATTATCTGAGAGCGCCTGCTCGGTGTCGTCGTCGTCGCCGGCAGCGCGCACAGTCACTTTGCCTTCGGAAATCTTGGTGTCCGAGCAGCCAATTGGGTCCTTGGAGACGACCAGAACCCGAGCGCCCTTCTCAGATGCCGCCTGCGCGGCCGCACTACCCGCACCACCTGAGCCAACAACCACTACGTCGTAGTCACGCCATTCCGTCTCAATGGTCATTTCTCCACCCCTTGTCGTGTTGAATAAGCAATCTTAACCGGGCCGGTATTGAACTCAATCTGGAATTTTACCCTACGGGGAGAAGTGCGGCTTCTTGATTAAGCCGATAGTGCAGCCGCCCTCAGCATTCAGTCACATTCACCGCCAGCCCGCCTTGCGAGGTTTCCTTGTACTTGGACAGCATATCCAAGCCGGTCTGGCGCATGGTTTCGACCGCCGTATCGAGGGGCACGAAGTGATTTCCGTCGCCCCGAAGCGCCAACGAGGCCGCGTTGACGGCTTTCACCGCGCCCATGGCGTTGCGCTCGATACATGGCACTTGCACCAATCCGCCGACCGGATCGCAGGTCATCCCCAGATGATGTTCAATCGCGATCTCGGCCGCATGTTCGATCTGCGTGTTGCTGCCGCCCAACACCGCCGCCAATCCCGCCGCTGCCATGGCTGATGCTGAACCAACCTCACCTTGGCATCCGACCTCGGCACCCGATATGGAAGCATTGTGCTTGATCAATCCGCCGATAGCCGCCGCCGTCAAAAGAAACTCGTGAATTCCGTTGTCCGTAGAGCCTGGGCAGAAATCCAGATAGTAGCGCAACACAGCCGGCACGATCCCCGCCGCACCATTGGTCGGCGCTGTGACGATGCGCCCTCCGGCTGCGTTTTCCTCGTTTACGGCCAAGGCATACAGGCTGATCCAATCCATGATTGTGTGTTCGAAGCGAACGTTTCGGCCTTCTTGCTGTTCCTCTTCCAAAGAGGCCAAAATCTGAGGCGCACGGCGCCGAACGTTGAGCCCGCCAGGCAACACCCCTTCTTGCTTGAGGCCTCGCGCCATGCAGCTTTCCATGGTCGACCAAATTTTTTTCAAGCCATCTCGTAATTCGCTCTCGCTACGAACCGCCAATTCATTTGCGGCTTTCATTTCGGCGACGGATTTACCCGACTCGTTCCCCATTTCCAGCATTTCCGCCGCTGTCGTAAAGCCGAACGGCACCATGGCAAATGGCGCCTCATCCGACAGAGCCGCCAACTCATCGGCGGACAACACGAAACCGCCACCAATGGAATAGTAGGTTCGCTCAAGCAGCAATTCACCAGCACCACCATACCCTTTCAGCACCATGCCGTTGGCATGCCCCGCAAGCGCTGGCCCGTAATCGAAAATCAGATCCGACTGCGCATCAAATGCGATCGGATGCGCACCGCCGAGCATCAATCGCTGCGTTGATTCGATGGCGCGTAGCTTCTCAGGCGCCGCGTCCAACTCAATGTCCTCCGCGGTTTCGCCCATCAGGCCCAGGATCGTCGCCGTATCGGAGCTGTGCCCTTTGCCGGTAAATGCCAAGGAGCCGTGCAGCCGCACTTCCACGCGGGTCGTCGAATTGAGGTCGTCGTTGGCCTTGAGGCGGTGGACAAAACGCCCAGCCGCCGCCATCGGCCCCATGGTGTGGGAACTTGATGGTCCGATGCCGATCTTGAACATATCAAATACACTGAGAAACATGACGGCACGTCCTTTCCGGCTATCTTACCTATGGCAGATAGCCGGATTTGCGCTGCCCCACAATGATGAAACGCTTTAACGATTGTTAACCGTACGGAGTCAGGGTTAGGCTTGGACATGGATTCGCTGTGATTCGCTGTGATTCGCCATCTTTGACAACCTGAGCCCCAAGGGGAACGGCCCTTGCCTGCCGACGAAAAACCGCTGACCGGGAACCTCAATCCTCCGCCGCCGACCTCGGGCGCTGTGGCTGTTGCTTTGGCCAAACAAGCCCCGAACGACCGCGCACCGAAGGTTATTGCCGGTGGGCGCGGACGCGTCGCGGAACAGATTTTGCAGCTCGCTTTTCAAAATGGCATCAAGGTGCGTGAGGATGCGGACTTGGCGCAATTGCTGACGGCAATCGACATCGAGTCGGAAATCCCCCTGGAGGCTTTTGCCGCAGTCGCAGAAATATTGGTCTATGTCTATCAAGCCAACAACACCGCGCCGGGGGAACAGCCTACTCCAAGTGTCAACGATCAGGCACGCGACATGGCGGAGAATTGGCGTTCAACACGGGAGAACGATGCATGAGCCCGTCATCGATCAGTGAGGTGCCGATCCTCGTACGCCTGGAAGCGATCACACTTGCGATCTCAGAAGCCCGTGCAGCATTGGATGATGGCGGAGCTGTCGATCTGTCAGGCTTGGAGACCGTCGTTCAAGCCGTCTGCGAAGATATTGCCGCGGCTGCGTCACAAGATCGCCCCGAAGGTATCGAACAGGCAATCCATACCGTGCTTGCCGATCTTGACCAACTCTCAGATGTCCTGTCGCGCCAGCATCAACGTTTGGTCGCCGGTGAAGGCTTGAACAGCGCAGCTCAAAACGCCTATCGCACGAATGACGGCGGGGAGAACGGCTGATGGATGGCCTGGACTACCTACGTTTTGCCCTTGCTCTGGTGTTCGTGCTCGCAATGATCGGACTATTGGCTGCACTTGCACGGCGCGCCGGATTCGGGTTCCCGGCAAAATCTCTCAAACCAGGAGGAAACCGCCGCCTTTCCGTCGTCGAGGTAACACAGGTGGACGGCCGTCGCCGGTTGGTGTTGGTTCGTCGCGATGACGTGGAACACCTGCTGCTTATTAGCCCAACGTCTGAGTTGGTGGTTGAACGTGATATAGCACCGCGCGCGAATTTTGCCGATGAGATAATAAAGACCGGCGCTGAGTCCGATGGGGCCGAAACATGAGCCGTTGGAAACAATTGTCGCGGTCACTTGGCGGTCTGCTTGTTGGCGCCGTGACGACTTTTGGCGCAATAGCAACAATCGTGTGGCTTGCAGAACCAGCCGCAGCGCAGCAACTTAATCTGGATTTCGGCCAAGGCACGGAAGCTACCGGGCGGATCGTGCAGATCGTCGGCCTGATCACGGTGCTGTCATTGGCGCCGTCGATCCTGATCATGATGACGTCTTTCGTGCGGATTATGATTGTGCTGTCATTCCTGCGGACCGCCATGGGCACGCAGCAAACACCGCCCAATCAGGTGCTGATTTCGCTGGCTATGTTCCTGACTTTTTTTGTCATGATGCCAACTTTCGAGAAAGCCTACGACACGGCGATCAAACCAATGATCGAGGATGAAATTACCGAAATCGAGGCTTTTGAGCGCGCATCCGTGCCGTTCCGGGAATTCATGCTGAAGCATGTTCGCGAACAAGACCTCAACCTGTTCGTCGATATCAGCGGCACTGACCCCGATACCGTTCGAGCAGCCACTATACCCATGCGGCTTCTCATCCCGGCGTTCATGATCTCGGAACTCCGGCGCGCGTTCGAAATCGGTTTTCTTATTTTCCTGCCCTTCCTGATTATCGATATGGTCGTCGCTTCAGTGCTGATGGCGATGGGTATGATGATGCTGCCGCCGATTATCATCGCGTTGCCGTTCAAGATCATCTTCTTCGTGCTGGTGGATGGCTGGTTCATGATCGTCGGGTCGTTGGTCCGCAGTTTTGGTGGCGGATAGGTCGATGAGCATAATCACCCGCCGAAACACACAGTTTGCGTTTCTCAACGTCGCCCACAGCTTCGACCACATGTTCATGCTGATCTACACGACGGTCGTACTGTCGTTGGAAAGCGACCCCATGTTCTCTGGTAGCTACGGCACATTGCTCACCCTCTCGGTATGGAGTTTTGTTGCCTTCGGACTTGGCTCCCTGCCAGCGGGTTGGCTGGGGGACAAATGGTCAAAACCCGGGATGATGGCTGTCTTTTTGCTTGGTATCGGGGCCTCAGCGATTGCCACGGGGTTTGCCCAAGGTCCCGTGGGCCTGGCGCTTGGGTTGTGCAGCATCGGCGTTTTTGCATCCATCTACCATCCCGTCGGCATTGCCATGGTCGCCGAATGGGGCGGCAAGCGGGCTGGCCGGGCGCTCGGTATCAATGGCGTATTTGGCAACCTAGGCGTTTCATCGGCAGCCATCGTGGCTGGCGTTTTGATCGATCTGCAAGGCTGGCGGGCAGCGTTTATCGTCCCCGGCGCACTCTGTATGCTAACGGGCGTTGCCTATGTTTTCTTTGTCCGTAGTGAGCCCGCTCAGGGCGGTGAGAAACGCTCGGCAAGCAGCCATGTCCGCGTCAGCGCGCGCGATGTTCGGATGATTTTGGGCTGCATGTTTGTAGCCACGATCTGTACCGGCATCATTTTCATTTCAACGACGGTCTCCATGCCGAAAGTGTTGGCCGAACGCTTGGGTGATCTGGCACCCAATGCGACCGCACTTGGCGGATGGGTTTTCGTCGTATTCATGAGCGCTTCGATTGCGCAAGTGACGGTGGGCTACCTCCTGGACCGATATCACATGAAGACGATTTATCTGGTCGTGGCGGCATTGTTGTCGCCCGCCCTTCTGGCAGCAACGGTGGCTAGTGGATTTGGTATGATCGGCGCCGCCATGCTGGTGATGTTTTTGGTTTTCGGGCTCAACCCGATCAACGATATGGTGGTGGCGCGATATGCGGCGGCCGAATGGCGTGCGCGCATCTACGCGTTCAAGTTTTTGGCGTCGCTTGGCGTCGCATCAGCGGCGGTTCCGCTGGTCGGCATCCTACATGATACAACGGGCGGGTTTTACTGGGTATTCATGGGCATGGCCGGCCTTGCCATCATCGTTGGACTGGCCGGCTTGGCAATGCCGGTAAAACGCGAACATCTTAGCGCTGCGGAATAGAGACCTTTAACTCTCTTTCAGCAAACGCAATGCTACAGTGCCAACCTTCCGCTGCACTTGATCGGCGGAAAACGGCTTAGCGATATAGGCGGCAACACCACCCGAGCGCGCTTCCTCGACTGCCTCCTTGGTAACGTTGCTGGTCAACATAATGAACGGGATCGTATATCCGCCCTCGCGCAACTTCTGCAGAACCTCTATGCCGCTCATTTCCGGCATTTTCCAATCACAAACAAGCAAATCGAATGGCTTGTCGACAGGCTCGCGGATCAGCATGAGCGCGGTCTCAGGATTGCGGGTCCCCTTCACAAATCCAAATCCCATATCATTCAGAATGTGAGTCATGATCTTCAAGATCATGTCGTCGTCGTCGCAAACCAAAACTTCCAGATCTGCAAATTTCGGATTTTTCTCTTCCATGATCTCTCCGACTAATTCGTGCTCAATGTCTGCTAACCGCCCTGCTGGGGCGCTGGCGCATCTCCGTCGCCAGCATTTCCGGCATCGGCGGTTTGTTCGGTCAAAGAACTCAATCCTTCGTCCTTGAGTTTCTTTTTATACTCACCCAAAAACGTTTTAAAGTTTTCGGCTAATTTTACCCGCGCCGTAACAGTGCTCGGGTCGATCATACCGAGCGCCGTCGGCGCGGTAACCAAACGAAACGCGTCTTTCAGAGACGTCGCTTCCATAGCGCGACCGAAATCGCGCCGCATTCGGCCAAGACCACGTTCGTTCCCCGAGAGTGTCAGCGATATCGCATAGTTGAGAACATGCGCCGCCTGTCCATCACTCAGCGGTTTATCCTTTTCCGCGCCCTTGGCCTTGGCCACTCGGCGCAAGGACTTGGATGCATTGGCCCAATCGCCACCTTTCCAGAATATTTCAGCCCGCAGCATGTCGGCGCCGGCTTCTTTGTCGCGCTTGAGCAATTCCAAGGCCTCGTCTTGGCGCACCATCCCCATGAGCGCCCGGGCGCGCAGATGCAAACGCTGTGTTGCCAGCTCCGGCGTTAATCCTTGTTCGTTGGTCGCGTCCAATGCAGCGAGGCCGCGTTCATACTGCCGTGCCAGAAGGTAAATCACCGCCAACCGCGCACCAACTTCGGCTTTCAATGGACCGCTCAAACGAAAGCGGATTTGTCCCTCCAGAATTTCCGCCGCTTGCTCGAGCAAGTCGACGTCGGCGAGACGATCCGCTAGCTTGCGAATCATCTCATCACCCTTGGCACCAGCCGGAGTGAGTTCCTTGAACTCTTCGTAAACGGCGATTGCGGTGACCTCAGGCATGTTATCTGCGCCGTCGCGGAGATAAAGCCTCGAAAAAATGTCCGCCATTTGTTCGGTGACCTGCGGCGCCTCTTCGTTTTCTCGATAGTAAGTCGCGGCCTGACGAAGTGCCTGAAGCCCGTCGCGGTAGCTTCCGCCATCCAGATACAAACCGCCCAACCGTCGAAGAAGCGCGAACTCGAACTCATCACCGCGCCATGCGAAGCGTAGTTGCTCAAGCTCGGCAATGGCTTCTTTGACCGTCATACGCTCAAGCTTGAGCATCAGGTCCAGGCGCGCGACGGTCGCTTGTGCACGAACCGGACGATTTTTGGAATCCAACGCCTCTTCCCATTTGCCGATGGCGCCGTCCACGTCGCCGCCGGAATTCATCACCTTGCCTTCAACGAAATCGACATGAGCCTTCTGGACTTTACTCGGTTCCGCCGCACTCAAGGCTTCTAAAAAGGCCTTGGCTGTCTTGATATCGCCGATCTCTACCGCCGCTTCCGCCACCAGCGTTCCCATCGGTATCTTTAAGGCCTTGGGATAACCTCGTGTAATTCCCCCCGTACGCCTAAGTTCAGCTGCCGCCGCTAACATATCGCCCGACGCCGCGATGACTGCAGCACGCCAGAAGTTGGCCTCGTCGTTGTTGTCGAGACTGGCATGCGACAGGTCGGTCGCGGCATCGGACAAGCGATTGAGGAAGTAATTGACGCCGCCCCTGATCAAGCGAAACTCACCTTCGTCCGCAATTTCCGCTCGGGTTGCTTGTAAGCGCGAGAGAATGCCGAGCGCCTCGGCATTGAACCCATTGGCAAAGTAAAAGCGGACCATGTTCATGCGTTTTACTTCGAGCTGGGCACCACGGCTTGCCGCCAAGTCTGCCTGCAAGGCTTGCTTGCGCTTATAAAACTTTGCGAGGTCTTTGACCTCCCACTTGTCCAACTCCAGCAATTTTTCTAAAGGTCTGAGAGCCGCCAGCCGTGCCCCTGCGGCAACATCATCGGAAACCGGCGTCAAAGCCAATTGGCTGGCCGAAGTCAGTTCAATACCTTGACGTAGCGGTCGTACCCGCAAATCATCAATCTTCGCCCGAACAACGACACCCTGTGCCGTCGGCAGCAGCGCCAACTGCGGATATTCATAGGCTTCCGCCACGCCATGACCGAGCGGAATGACAGGCACTACGACCAAGTTATCACCGACCATCGGGTCGGTGATGGCTATCGGTTTACCTGGCTCGGGCACCGGCAGGAACACCCGGGCGCCGACTGGCGAATCGGGTTGTGCCTTGACGTCAATTGGCGTCGCGGGTCGGAGGTCTTGCTTTCGAAATTCCAAAATCCAACTGAGCCCATCACGGCTCATAGATGGATTGACGCTGCTGAGCGTCGCGATACGCAACACCGTCCCTTGCGGCGTTTGCGCCTGATCAATGGCACGGATGATATTGCCGCCGGCGCGCAACAGCGCATCGACATCGACACGGCTTGCCTTGTCAAAAATGACCCACACAAAACCAACACGTCGGAACACCGCAGCGGCCACAGGCTCATCCCAATCAAACCGCAACTTCACGCCGGTCGCCAGATTGACCGGTGGGGGCGGTGGTGCCGGGTCTGTCTGAGCGGCCTCGCCTTCGCCTTGCGCTTGCGGTTTGGGTTGTTGGCGTTGTCCAGGCTTCAGAGACGCCGGTTTTAAAGATACTGGTTGCCCACGTTCCACAGTCGTTGCGGCTTGCTGGGCTGCCGATTGTGTCGCCGATGCCTGCGTCGTCGCCGCGGCTTGTTGGTTGTCGCGCGCAGCGTCGGCAGTCAACGGCGCAGGTGCCGCTTTCGGTTTTTCCGGCGCATTAGTTGGCCCCGAGATTGAGCTTGGGGCCGGAACTGGGGCCGGAACTGGGGCCGAAACTGATGAAGCCGCAATTTTTTCATTTTGTTCGGTCTTTGGCGCCGGACTTTCCGCTGTTTCAGGGGCCGGCTGCACGGCTTGACTTGGGGCCTGGGGAGTTACGGGCGGCAACGCAGCGATTTCGTCGTCACCCGTCGGTCGCCGGATATCGACAACGACTTTTGCGCCAGACAGAAAATGTTTGATCAGCGACGTTTTGGGGACCGCCATCGTCACCTGGGTGGTGCCATCGCCAGCGCGGGCACGAATCCCCCCCATAAACGGAGGAGGGTTTTGGTTGAGCCGTGCAAGCTGTAAATCGGCGGCGCGCTGGAAGGTAATGGAAACAACACCATCTTTGTTGGAAACGGCGTAATCGACGTTATTTCGCCAATCAAACACGATGCGCGAGTAATCCGCATGCTCGCCGCTGCGCACGCGAATCTTCGGCAATCCTCCGCTCGCTGCCTCTTGCGCCGCGATCTTCCGTTTCACCACGGCAACCGCACTTTCCGCGACCTGGCGTTTGAGCGCCACCTTTGCTGGCGGCGGAGTTGCAATCTCGACAATTACGGTTCTTCCCGAATCGAAACTGTAAGCGTCGAATTCTCCAGCCAATCGGAACGTCACGCTTCGCCCATCACTCCCTGGCCGGGCTTCGGTGACATATTTGCGCAATGCTCCGAGAACTCGCTGGTAAGACGCCTCGATCGAACGGCCGAACCGCAACGTCAGCTGACGCTTGCTCAATTCCAGTTCATGGGTGACCGGTGTCTTCCAGACAAACACGATACGACCGTAATCATTTGTCCGCGCAGCACGCACGCCTACCGCCTCAGCCAATGCATGACCGGTGATAGCCATGACCGCAATACCGAACCAAACGGCAAGGAGTATGCGACGTGCCAAAATCATCGAGAAACCCCTACGGCCGTGGGCATTACAACAATATCAACGCGACGCCCCAGCGCGCGTCGTTCAGCTTTGGGCGCTTCAGGCAGTTGGCTAAAACGGCTTTCAGCATAACCGAAAGCAATAATATCATCTTTATAGCCTGCGCGACGCAAAGCATTGGCGACGGCTGCAGCTCGTCCCGTTGAGAGTTCCCAATTCGAGGTGTACTCGCTGCCCTGCGGCGATGGCGTGGGGTCTGTATGGCCATTGACGCCGATCTCGTTACCGATGTTGCCTAGCAAGCCGCCGAACACAAACATTGCTTCGCGCGCACGCTCGGTCATTTGAGCGCGGCCCGGTTGAAACAGCAAATCACCAGGAAGCGCGATCACCAATCTATCCTCAAGCAACATGACTTGTGTATCGGTGAGCAGCTCAATGTCTTTGATACCTTCTTCAATGACCGAAGTCAGGTAGTTCAAGTCAATTGCCTGACGGCGATAGATAGTACCAATGTTAAATGTCGCTGTCTGCGCTTTCACTACCTTTTCCAGCGTCGGGCGGAGCGTTCGTGATAGAGAATCGATAATGTTCTGCCAGTCTCCTACCTTGACGTTGGACATGGAAAACAGCAGCACAAAAAACGTCAACATCAACGACACGAGGTCGGTAAAGGTCATCAACCAAGCGCGTTCGGCAGCCGCCTCTTCGGGGGCGATGGCGACTGGCCATTCGTCTTGCAATATTTGCGAACGGCGCATCTTCTCGATATCTGTCGCCGTATGTCTAGGACGGACCATCTGGCACCTTTTTCGGCTGCAAGCGCAACAAGGTCTCCGCTTCGTCACGGACAAAAAACCAAATGATGATCTGGTCGGTGCGACCGGGACGGATACCAATGGCTACGCTGTCTGGAGGCACACCCCGACGCGCCATTTCGCGCGCTAAATTACCGGCCCGTCCAGTTTCGAGAGTCTGATTGACGGGCAACGACGTACCTTCCGTGAACGCCGTACCAATAACAAATTCCATATCGAACCGCAGTCCCGGTGGACGAGAGGACAACACCGCGACAACGCGATCGAGAACGGGTACCGCGACAGGACGAACCTCCGTAGCACCATCTGCGAACATGGCACTCACGGGAAGCTTTATCCGCATCAGTTTGCCTGGCCGAACGATCTCTACTTTCGCAACTTGAAGGGACGTCGAAAAAAGCCCCGTCACGGTTTCTTGAAACTGTTGTCCGGCGAGGATATCTCCATCCATGGAGGTAAATTCCGTGGGGTCGGTACTCGGCGACAGGACGGTGCGAAACGTGGAACTCAGGCTGTTGCGGACGGCCTGTGATTTGACATCGGCAATGGTCGATATGCTGACGAGAATAATGAAGAATGCCAGCACCAACAGGAATAACGATAGGAACATGGCAATCGTGTTGCCTCCCCCCGTGGTTGACGCACCGGGGCTTGGCGCCGACGTCACATAATCTCGTTCGTTCATTCAGACTTAATCGAAGCTTGCTAGCAGCGCGTCGATCTCTTCCTGTGATTGAGCCTTTTCCTGAAGTTGCGGTCCGTTCAGAAGATCTTCATCCGTCGGGTCATCATGCTCGACTTCGGCCTGAGGTTGATCTTTCTTGTATTTCTCGATCTCGCTGCCGAATGCCTCGACTAAGGCATCGATTTTTTCTTCAACGTCTTTCAGTGCCTTGACGACCTTGGTGATGCGTTGACCGGTGATATCTTGAAACCCACAGGCTTCATAAATCTCGGTAGTCGCGTTCATGATGATATGCGACTGATCATCATCAACTTTATCCATCAGTCCTTCGAGCTTCTCGGTGGCGTCCATGATGGTGTTGGTTGCCGTTTCTGTAGCAGCAACAATAGCGTCCAGCTCGTCACTGGCCTTGGGTAAAACCTTTTCCGTGACCTCATCAGGACGCAAAGCCGCAATATCGGCCTTGGCGGCATGGATATACTGAGCCAGTGCTTCGAGTTCCGAATACAGCTCAAGGTCTGCCGCAGTTAAATCGCCCTTCATCGTGGCCATCATGCTTTCGACCACGGATGCGATGTCGTCGACGCGCACGGAGTCACCGTGCTGCTGACGAAGAACGTCCAATCTGGTCGTCAGATCAGAGGAAATAGCTGGCGATGGCATTCGACACTCCCCTGGCCTGAGATGGGAGGCCCGACCGTCTCACGACGGCAGCGGTTTAAAAATCACCAAGAACACTAACGATCTTGGTCTTTAGCGTCTCAGCATTGAACGGTTTCACGATATAGTTGGAAACCCCAGCCTCTTTCGCAGCAATCACGTTTTCCGACTTACTTTCAGCCGTAATCATGATGAAAGGAAGATGCTTGAGTTTATCATCAGATCGAACCTCGCGTAGTAACTGGATGCCGGTCATAGGCTCCATGTTCCAATCGGAGATCACCATACCGAACGAATCTTGGCGCAATTTCTGCAGCGCCATTGACCCATCGGTCGCCTCGTCAATGTTATTGAAATTCAACTGCCGAAGCAGGTTCCGCAAAATGCGTAACATGGTCTTATAATCATCGACGATCAGGACCTTCATGTTCATGTCAACAGCCATTGGCGACTCCATTTACCCAGCAGCACAAATGTTTATATCATAAGTTATATCAGTTATCGCGTATTGCCAAGATAAACAATGGCATCCGTATTCATTTTTTGCCTGTGTTTTCCCGACCGATCAACCCCCAACCTGCTCGCCTATATTCGGCAATTCCCGTAGGCGACGCAACTCGACGGTTACTTCGCGGGCTTTCTCAGGTGTCATTTTGGCAATAATCGCAGCGAGCTTGCGTTCTTTCATTCGCTCGGACATCTCAAGCAGCGTTTCCATTTCAAGGTCTTCGAAAATCTGTGCAGCTTCTTTGGGCTTCATATTCTCGTAGATCTTAACCAAACTTTTTAGCTTGTTATCCTCCTGAGCATCGAATTTTTTGATAAGGCCATCAATCGTAGCGCGCAGATTTTGCAATTCTGCGATCTTCTTGTTGATACGCTCCTCGGCGGCATTCAACAGCCCCGTCCGCATATCGATTTCGCGCTCACGGTTATCGAGTTGATCTCGGCGCACAGCCAGTTGTTGCAAAATATCTATCTCGGCCGGCGTCAACAGCGTGGGGTCATCTGTGATCAGGCGTGACATGCCGCCTTCCAAATCATCTTCACCCGTAAGCGCTTCGCCTTGGGCTTGCGGCAACTCGGTCTCGCCCGCAGGCCTGGCTTCTTCTGGTGCGGGGGCGGCGTCCTGGGCCTGGGCGAGCGCTTCGCTGACATTAATGGAACTGGACATCAACCCATCGACACCGTCCCAGATATCACTGACTTTAACGGTCAGCAATAAGGTCGCAAAGAATATCGTCAGGGGGAGAAAACGGATTTTCGCCAGCCACTTCATCGCCACATTGCCTTTGCAACACTGTCAGGAGAGAACATGATGCCATCCATGGCTTACGAATATATTAACTGACAAACTGATTTATCCCGCCGTGCGCAATGCTTTTAGAAGCTCGCGTTCCGCCTCGGATACATCATCTGGTGCGGGTCGTTCAGCCGGATCAGCGGTCAGTGGTTCACGGGTTTTCGATGTCTCATCCGCCATGCTTTCCGGTGAAGGCCTCGAAGAAGGTTTGGGCGCCGAGGGTTTCGTCACGGCAGGCGCCGAGGGTTTTGTCACGGCAGACGCCGAGGGCGCCCCGGTTTGATCTCTGGCATCGCGCACCACGCCCTCCAATCGGTCAGCCGTGGAATTGCCGCGTTCCATCAAAAACACCAAGTCGTCACGCAGAGATTCCGCACGACCAATCCGTTCTTGCAAGATTTCAGTCATGGAACGCAACTCGCCAATGCCGACTTCGGCTTTTGCGGTGGTTTCAACAAACCCTTGGGCTAGACGCGCTAACTCGTCCTTATCCTTACGTAACGACGAAAGACGTTTATTGAGGACCACCGCATAGCCGATAGTTACCACCAGCAACACGGCAACAAGGATATCGAGCATCAGCGATATCTGCATCTTTCAGCTCCCAACTCAGTCAGCTCCAGCCATTGCAAAACGGGTTATACTTTCGGCAGCTTATCATGACGTCCCTCGATTTTGATGGCGATATTCTGGCCCTTGCGGCCCATCCGGCCCGTATAAAGCGGCACATCGCCACACTGCAATTGAATGGGATCTTCCGGTGACGTGCCGAACATGATCCGAGAGCCGACCTTGAGATCAAAAACCTTAGCAAGTTGCATGACTTGCGTGTCGATGACCGCTTCCAGATCGACCTCGGTCATCCATAGTTCTTCGGCCAAATGGGTCTCCCAGATCGAATCACGGCCAAACTTCTCACCCATGAACATCTGCAGCAAGAGCTCACGCACGGGCTCCAACGTTGCATAGGGCAGCAACAACTCCAACCGACCACCGCGATCTTCCATATCGATACGAAGCCGCGCCACGATAGCGGCGTTCGACGGCCGGGAAATCGTGGCGAACCTCGGATTGGTTTCCAACCGATCGAAGCGGAACGTCACGGGGCTCAACGGCTCAAACGCGGCACCCAAATCACTAAGCATGACATGCACCATGCGCTCGACCAGGCTGCGTTCGATTGTCGTGTACGGTCGGCCTTCGATGCGCATCGCCGCTGTGCCGCGCCGGCCACCGAGCAACACATCGACGATGGAGTAAATCAACGAAGAATCGACAGTGATCAGCCCATAGTTATCCCATTCTTCAGCCTTGAATACGCTAAGCATGGCCGGCAGCGGGATAGAATTGAGGTAATCGCCAAAACGGATTGAGGCGATATTGTCGAGCGATACCTCGACGTTGTCCGAGGTAAAGTTCCGAAGACTGGTGGACATCAACCGAACGAGACGGTCGAAAACAACCTCCAGCATGGGTAGGCGTTCATAGGAAACGAGCGCACTCGAAAGAATAGCCTGAATGCCCGAGCGCTGGCCCTCATCTTCGTGCTCTTCATCAAAGCCGAGCAAGCTGTTAATTTCTTCTTGATTGAGAACCCGGGTAGATTCACGACCAGATCCCGTGTCGGCAGCGGCGGTGTCATCATCATCGCCACCAACCATGGCTTCCCATTCCGCCGCGAGATCGTCCTGGTCCCCGCCGCCGTCATCACCGCCGTCGTCATCACCGCCAAGAGAAGCCTCCCACTCAGCAGCGAGGGCATCTTGGTCCATATCGTCGTCGTCGTCGGCAGGGCTGGTCATTGCACCAACATTTCCTTGAACAGCACATCTTTGATCTTCGCTGGTGCCGCAGCGGCACTGACACGAAGCAGCAACTCTTCGCGCAAACGATACATACCGGCCGAACCTTTCAGATCATCAATCCTGAGTTCGCGCAGATAGGTCTGAAAGTTGTCAACAATTCTTGGCATGACGCTTTCGATCCTTGGTATGTCTGACTGGTTAGCCAACTCCAGACTGACGCGGATTTTCAAGAAGCTCGATTCCCGGCCACCGGTGTTGAGGTTCACCAGCATCTCTTGAAGATCGTAGAAAACCGCACGCCCACCTTCTTCACTTTGCTCCGCGCCTTCTTCACCTTCCGGCGCTCCACCAGTAATCATGGCAATGACCGGATCCATAAGGCCGGTAAAATAAGCTGCCGCAAGCCCACCAACAATAAGTAGTAACAACAGCGCGACGATGATCAGCAGCTTCTTTTTGCCGCCTCCCTCTGGAGAAGACTCTCCGCCGTCACCTCCGTCGTCACCGCCTGTGTCGACATCTTCGTCGTCATCCGCCATTACGCTATCACCGGCTGCCGCGAACCTCGGGTTTCATAACTTGGGTCCGACGGGCTTTGAAAAATATAAGATCGCTTGATTAACAACTCATTGAAATCCCTAGCTTGGATCGCCCATGCGCAGGTGTTTCCCCACTGATCCTTTACGCGAATCGATCTCGCGCATCAGAATACCAAATCCGGCGGGGTAGCGGCAACAACAGCCATGCACTGCCGTGCAACCGGTCGATCGGCGATTTAAACAATAAGCGGAAAAAGCTGCCCGGTTCAGGGGTGTAAAGATGTCCCCATACGCATCTCCCTTGCGTTAAAAAACTTATTAATACATTGAAAAATAACAATATTTAAAACTGGCACGCTGAATGCATTAGCTATGGCAGGTCGACAAGAACCTATTGGAAAAAGCAGAACGATGGAAACAACAAGTTATATAGCCCTATCAAGGCAAACAGCGTTACGGCGTCAAATGGATGTCGTGGCAAACAATATCGCGAATATGAACACGTCGGGATTCAAAGGCGAACGCATGATGTTCGTCGAACATTTGGTGAAGAGTAAGGGCGGTGAACGGATATTAGGCGATAAGGTATCCTATACCCGCGATATCTCCACCATGAGAGATCTTAGCGAAGGACCGCTGGAACAAACCGGCAATCCACTCGACGTCGCCATTACCGGAGACGGCTACTTCATGATCCAGACCGATACCGGCAACCACTATACGCGTAACGGCCGGTTCCAGTTGGATGAAGGCGGCCAAATGGTTACCCAAGCTGGCGATCCGGTCTTGTCCGATGGTGGTCAGCCCTTCTTCTTCGCTCCGGGAGATACAAACATCAGCGTCGGACGCGACGGCACCGTGTCGACGAGCAATGGTGACCTTGGCCGCCTTGCTGTTGTGACATTCGAAAACCAACATCAGATGCGTCCAAGCGGTGGTGGATTGTTCGCCATCGAAGCTGAAGCCAAGCCGGTCGAAAAACCGACAGTCGTTCAAGGCATGCTGGAAGGCTCCAACATTCAGCCTGTCGTCGAAATGTCGCGCCTAATCCACGTCCAGCGGACATACGAAAGCGTGCGGAATTTCCTCGAAAAGGAAGATGAGCGTCAACTCCGGATGGTCAGAGACCTCGCCGCAACCAATTAAAACCAAGAAGCAGACACCAAAGATAACAAAACACCGCGAACACCGCGTAACGGATAAACCGAAAGGACGGGAACATGAGATCATTGGATATTGCAGCCACAGGGATGTTGGCGCAGCAACGCAATGTGGAGGTTGTTTCGAACAACCTCGCCAACATGAACACAACGGCATTTCAACGTCGGCGGTCAGAATTCCACGACCTGATCTATCAAGACCTGCGGCGGGTCGGCACCACGTCTTCAGACGCCGGCACCATCGTGCCGACGGGCGTCCAATTGGGCTTAGGCGTCAAATTGGCGGCGGTTTACCGAATTCACGAACAAGGCAATCTGTCCGCTACCGACAACACATTCGACTTAGCGCTTCAAGGTAAAGGGTATTTCCAGATCACCATGCCCGACGGCACCACCGCCTACACACGTGATGGTACATTTCAATTGAACGCCTCGGGGCAGGTTGTAACCCACGACGGCTATACCGTGCAGCCCGGCCTGACCGTGCCGAACAATGCAGTTGATGTCACCATCAACAACTCGGGGCAGGTTTTGGTGAAAATCGAAGGCCAAGTCGCGCTGAGCAATGTCGGGCAATTTCAGATAGCGACATTCCTCAACGATGCCGGTTTGGAAGCCGTTGGTGACAATCTTTACAGAGAGACGCCCGCCTCCGGCACTGCAACGTCAAGCACGCCCGGCAGCACCGGGTTCGGCACAATCCTCCAAGGCTTTCTGGAAACTTCCAATGTCAATGCCGTTGAAGAAGTATCCAATCTGATTTCAGCCCAACGTGCATATGAAATGAACTCCAAGGTCATCCAGACTTCGGACGAAATGATGGGCACGCTGACGGGTCTTAGGTAAGGAGCAAGGTGATGCGTAGTATATTCTTAGCCGCCGCACTGATCGTGCTCCCCGCGCTCGCGCCCTCGGTCTGGTCAAAGGCCGCGGCTCCTCAGGTCGGCGCAGTCGCCGGCCCGGCGGAAGAGAAAATCAGTGTCCGCAAATCGGTCCAGGTCAATGGACATCTCGTTAGATTGGGAGACATCTTCACCATTTCCGGCGAGAAAGCGGACGTCGAGATCGCCTACGCCCCTGAACCGGGAAAGCGTGCCGTTTTCGATGCCCGCTGGCTATATCGGGTTGCACGCGCCTACAAGCTGGATTGGCGTCCGCTCAGTTCCCGTATCCGGACCATCGTCACCCGCGACAGCGAAATCATTGGCCGTGCCGAAATTGAGGAAATGCTCCTCGCCGCTCTGGCTGAAAAGGGGGCTGATCCGAATGCCGAAGTTGATCTTTCCAACCGACTTTTGCGTCTGCATGTACCCAGTGAGGCTGTTGACGCGATTGAGATCGAAGAGGCAACCTATGATGAACGCTCACGTCGCTTCACAGCGTTCATAACCACGCCTTCCGGCAACGGCTCTAGCCGTCGAACCCGAGTGCGCGGTCGCCTGTTCTCGACCACCGAGGTACCTGTACTCAGCCGGCGTATCTTGAGCGGGGAAATCATCAACCGAGAGGACCTCAAGTGGATCAAGGTACGGAACGCGCGTTTGCAGTCGAATACGATTGTCAATGAAACGGATTTGGTCGGACACACGCCACGACGTGGTCTGCGCGCTGGATATTCAATCCAAATGTCTGCCGTGCAACGGCCGATCCTGGTCTCCAAAGGGAGCCTTGTCACCATGTTGTTACGTACACCGCAAATGCTCCTGACCGCACAAGGCAAAGCCTTACAAAATGGGAGCGAGGGTGACGTCATCCGAATTTCCAACTCACAGAGCAAAACCGTTATCGAAGCCGAAGTGATCGGAGATGGACGGGTTGCCGTCCGCCCAAATACGCTTCTGGCCATGAATTAAACCGGTCTCAACTGACGCCAACAGGACAACAACCATGAAACACCAAACGGGATTCCAGACCAGTAAGGCAGCAAGATTGACCCGCTTTGCGACCCTTGCTCTTGCGTTTATCTCATTGGCCGGATGCAACACGCTAAGCCGCCTTTCGGACGTCGGAGATGGGCCTGAACTGTCAAACATTCAAAATCCGATCGCCCATAAGAACTATCAACCCGTCAGCCTGCCCATGCCGTCACCGCAACCGATTGAAGCCAATCCAAATTCGCTATGGCGTGCTGGCGCACGGGCGTTCTTCAAAGATCATCGGGCAAAGGTTGTCGGCGACGTGGTTACGGTGACCGTGTCCTTGGCCGATAGCGCCAAATTCGAGAACAAAACCACCCGGGCACGTACGGATACCGAGGACGTCGACCTCAACGATCTGCTCGGCTTTGAGGATGAATTGACCAAGATCCTACCTCAAGGCATCGACGCTCCCGGTCAGATCGTCAACTTCGGCAGTGACCATGATACCGAAGGTGACGGCGAGATCGACCGCTCAGAAACGCTAAGTTTGACCTTCGCCGCCGTGGTCACGCAAATCCTGCCCAATGGGTCGCTTGTGATCATGGGGCGTCAGGAAGTGCGCGTGAACCACGAACTGCGCGAGTTGATGGTCACTGGCGTTGTCCGGCCCAGCGATATTGATTCCGACAATACAGTTTCCCATGAAAAGATCGCCGAATTGCGTGTCGCCTACGGTGGCCGCGGCGCTCTCAGCGATCTCCAGACCCCGCGGTGGGGGATGCAGATCTGGGATATCGTTTTCCCGTTCTAGGTCGGTTTGTACCGGACCTAGCACCTTATCGGCCGGCGGTATTCCGTCGGCCGTTTTTTTCGTCTCATTGAGATTGGCTATTTCAACGTCCGCGATACGTCAATCGTCTCGGTGGGTGCGCTCCATGCGCTCGTGACGTTCTTGGGCCTCAATGCTCAGCGTCGCAATCGGTCGAGCCTCCAAGCGAGACAGGCCGATGGGCTCATGCGATTCCTCACAATACCCATAGCTGCCGTCTTCGATCCGTCCCAACGCTTCATCGATCTTGTTGATCAATTTGCGGGCACGGTCACGGGTTCGCAGTTCCAGCGAACGCTCCGTCTCAATCGACGCCCGGTCAGCGATGTCTGCCTCGACGATTCCACCTTCCTGCAATTGCTGCAGGGTGTTGTTGGATTCCTGCACCAGTTCAGTGCGCCAGGCAATCAGCTTCTGGCGGAAGTATTCCACCATCTTCGGGTTCATAAAGTCTTCGTCTTTGGCCGGCCTGTAATCCGGCGGCAAAGTCACATTCATGGGACCTTTGTCTCCCTACAGGTTTTAGCGCCGGGAATATATGTGCGTGCCTCCGGGGCCGCAAGCGCAATTTACGGAATCATGCCCCGCAACGGCAAATCAGGGTAATTTATTGAATTTATGGAAGGAAAATGTAGCTCACCAGCTCGCCGTAATTCTCGGATGGGAGACGCTCATCGTCGCGGCGCTATGATTTACGGGTATACTTCGCAATCTCCACCTCGGCTCGAAGCTCAATCTCCGCCAATAAATCATTCAATTGGGGATCTTCACACATCTCGCGTTTCTGTCTCAGGCGTTGCGCCAGTTCTGTCAATTTATCCTTCGAAAACCGGCCCAGCAAAATCCCCATACGAAGGTCATCCAACCGATCAAGCAAATCGTCACCATAGGTCATCAATTTTTGCCGCTGGCGCCGATCATCGGTCGGATCACTGACACCTTGCGCAGCTAAAATTCCATCGACACCGGCGACTCCCGACACCCCTGCAGGTGTCACCTCTCCCGATCCGCCAGCTTCTTTGAGAGAATCCGCAAACGAGCTATCGCCTGACGCCGATTTTCCGGATTTCTTAACGCCGTCAGATCTTTTCGGCCCACCTGTCGATGAGACTTTCATATAGATACCCTTCTCGTTCGCTGCCGCCCCGGCACATTCGCCGAGCCCCAGAAACTGCGTGCGCCAGTGTAACCCCAGTATAACCCATGAGCGCCTGAACGTAAGCCCAATCCGAACTACAGATCGACAAGCCAATCTGTGAACCTAAATACCCATAATTTTATACTGCAAATGATTTGCAATTACGTCATCCTTAAGCTATAAATCCACGATCCATTAGATGCGAATGATTATCAATTGCTGCCGTTACAGCTCGCCACAAGGACTTATGATGAATATCCTCATTTCTGCGAAATCCCTTCTTACACTGGCCTGCGGACTGCTATCCGTCCTGGGAATTACCTATACCCCGGCAGCGGCGGCGACCGAAGAAGTCAATCTATACTCATACCGCCAACCCTTTTTGATCAAGCCAATGATCGAAGCCTTCACGGCCAAAACCGGCATCAAGGTCAACACGGTTTACGCCAAAAAAGGCATGCTTGAAAAAATTCGCGCTGCTGGGGCCAACAACCCGGCTGATGCCATTCTAACCACCGACATCGGTCGGCTGGATGCATTGCGCGCCGGCGGCGTGCTGGCGGCGGTTCAGTCAAAAACGCTGAATGCCAATGTGCCGACCCATCTTCGTCACCCCGAGGGGTTATGGTTTGGATTGACGACCCGGGCGCGGGTTGCGCTGGTCAGTAAAGAACGGGTCAGGCCCGGAGAACTGACATCGATTGCGGACCTGGCGTCGCCGAAATTCAGAGGTCGCATTTGCATGCGGTCTGGCAAACACAGCTACAACGTGGCGCTAATCGCCTCTGTTATCGCCCACGATGGCGAAGCGGCGGCAGAAAAATGGCTGCGCGGCGTAAAAGCCAACTTGGCGCGCAAACCGCAAGGCAATGATCGCGCCCAGGCTAAGGCGGTGTTCGAAGGTCTGTGCGATGTCGCCATTTCCAATAATTATTACATGGGCAATATGATCACGAATGAGAAAAAGCCCGAACAAAAGAAATGGGCCGCCGCCGTTCGGCTCACTTATCTGGACCAAAATGGTCGCGGTCAACACGTCAACGTGTCCGGCGCGGGGGTCCTGAAAGGGGCCAAACACCGTGATGCGGCAATCGAATTGCTGGAGTTCCTGAGTGGCGAGCAAGCACAGGAAATGTATGCCAGGGACAACCATGAATATCCGGTAAAATCCGGCGTCGCGCGTTCGAAACTTGTGCAGTCATGGGGCGATTTCAAAACCGATACCATTAGCATTGAAAAGATCGCAAAACACCGACCGGCGGCTTCAAAGCTAGTCGACAAGGTGGGCTTCAACGATGGGCCCAATAGTTGACGCGACCTGCAGGCTCCGTTAGACGAAACCTAAGAACGGCCGTGACCACGGGGTGACGGTCGTTTGCGTTTGGAGAAGCGATTTTGCCATCCGATATAGCCAATCCGCCCCCCTCCATTCCTTGGCGCCATCAATGGCGTCTTTGGCGCGTGGATCCGTGGACTGTCGGCACCATCGTGTTGGCCTTCATTATGATGGTGCCGTTGATCGCCGTTGTTGCCATGGCGCTCGCGCCGACCGATGATATCTGGACACACCTTTACGACACTGTTTTGTGGAAATACGTCCGCGTCACGCTGACGCTGATGATTGGCGTCGGCGTCGGCGTAACCGTGATCGGAAGCGGCACGGCATGGCTGGTAACCATGTGTCAGTTCCCTGGTCGTGGTTTCTTTAATTGGGCGTTGCTGCTGCCGCTGGCGGTACCTGCCTACGTGTTGGCGTTCGTCATTACCGATCAGTTGGAATATGCGGGTGCGTTACAGACCGGCATGCGGACCATGTTTGGATGGCAATCACGTCAGGACTATTGGTTTCCAGAAATCCGCTCGCTCGGCAGCGCTATCGTAGTCATGACCCTCGTGCTTTATCCCTATGTTTATTTGCTGGCGCGTGCTGCTTTTCTGGAGCAATCGGTTTGCGTCATTGAAGTCAGCCGTACGCTTGGTAAAGGGCCTTGGCATTCTTTTTATTCAGTGGCACTGCCGCTGGCCCGACCGGCGATCGTCATCGGCGTCACTTTGGCCTTGATGGAAACCGTGAATGATTTCGGCACGGTCGATTTCTTTGCCGTCAATTCATTCACCGCCGGCATCTACGATGTGTGGCTCAACATGAACAGTCGCGCCGGGGCCGCGCAATTGGCAACAGTTTTGCTATTGTTCGTGCTCGCACTGATCGGCGCAGAACGTTGGGGCCGCGGCGGCCAGCGATTCCATCACACAACATCCAAGTACCGCGCACTTCCCAACTACCGATTGCGCGGCATGCGTGCCGGGTTGGCCATTGTAGCATGCGGCCTCCCGCTGGCGCTGGGCTTCGGGTTGCCGGCTGCAGTTCTGAGCGGTTACGCTGCCAAATTCTACGAAGAAACGCTGTCTGCGGATTTCCTGACACATGCATCAAATAGCCTTACTTTGGCATCAATCAGCGCCGTGACCGCCGTTGCCTTTGGTGTGTTCATGGCCTACGGCGTGCGGCTCAGTGGCGGAAGGGTAATCCGCGCCGTCACCCGCATCGCCAGCGTTGGATATGCCGTACCTGGTGCGGTGCTGGCTATCGGCATCGTCATCCCATTGGGCCTATTCGACAACGCCCTCGACGCGATGAGCCGGACGCTATTCGACATCCCGACCGGGCTTTTACTTTCGGGTACCATCACAGGGTTGGTCTATGGATATCTGGCGCGATTTCTAGCGCTTTCGTACGGCACGATGGAATCGAGTCTCGGCAAGATTACACCGAACATGGACGGTGCCGCGCGTACGCTTGGACATGCACCCGGCGCCACCCTCCGGCGGGTGCATTTTCCGCTCATGCGCGGCAGCTTGTTGACGGCTGCTCTCTTGGTTTTTGTGGATTGCATGAAGGAATTGCCGCTGACGCTCATCCTCAGGCCGTTCAATTACGACACTCTGGCAACATTCGTATACCAGTATGCATCTGACGAACTGCTCGAAGAGTCAGCGCTCGGCGCGCTAAGCATTGTCGCGGCTGGTATAATACCGGTGATTCTTCTCAGTGTAACAGTGGCGCGCTCGCGCCCCGGCCAAGTTGCCACCGGTGGCACCATCGGTAGCGTCATCAATGACGCCGCCGACAACGAGGCCATGCCGTGAGCGGCCTGCACATCAGCAATCTGTCGCATGATTTCGATGATGTGCCGGTAGTACGCGGTGTTTCTGTTTTCGTCGCGCCTGGCGAAGTTGTTTGCCTGCTAGGGCCATCGGGTTGCGGCAAAACAACCTTGTTGCGCGTTGCCGCAGGTCTCGAACGTCTGCAACGCGGCCAGGTCCACATTGGCGAAGCCATTGTTGCCGACGCGGCCACGGGCCACGACCTACCGCCCGAGAAACGCGGTATTGGCCTCATGTTCCAAGATTATGCTTTGTTCCCACATTTGAGTGTACGAGAGAACATCTTGTTCGGCGTCGGCGCCAACTCCGACGAACGGCGAACCTGGATCGATCAAGCATTACGCCTCATGGATCTTGAAAAACACGCCGTCTCGTTTCCCCATATGCTATCGGGTGGTCAGCAACAGCGCGTCGCCCTGCTTCGTGCGCTGGCCCCCAAACCTCGGGTGCTATTCCTGGACGAACCCTTTTCCGGGCTCGACATCACGCGCCGCGCACAGGTCCGCCAGCAAACTTTGGAAGTTTTGAAGGATATCGGCGTTGCCACGTTGATGGTTACCCACGATCCGGAAGAAGCGATGTTTATGGCTGACCGCATTTTGGTCATGAATCACGGGCGCGTCGTCCAAGATGGCACGCCTGTCGAAACCTATTTCGACCCTGCGGACCCGTTTGTTGCGGGTTTCTTCGGGCCAATTAATCGCCTGAGCGGTGTTGTCGCCGATGGCCACGTTGCTACACCGCTCGGAACCTTCCCCGCATCGGATTTCGAAGCCGGTACGCGCATCGAAGTGCTGGTCCGACCCGAAGGGCTACGACTGGCTGAAGCCGGTAAAACACCCAGGGAAAACCCCGGCGATGCCCCGTGCAAGCCAGCACCGCCAGTTCGAATGGCGCTTCCGGAAACAGCATCACACTTTGAGGTTAAATCGGCCCGCCCACTGGGCGGATCCAGCTTGGTAATTTTCGCATTGCCCTTGCCGGACGGCAGCGAATTAGCGATTGAAGCGCGTGTCCCGGGCATGTTCCTCCCGGCGCCGGGTAGCCGGGTCACCGTGAGCGTCAACGCCAACGAAGCCCACCTGTTTAAAGCCGAATAACGATGGCAACCCGGCAAATATTGCACCTTGTTTGGCGCAAACGACGTGCCTCGCGATAGCTTTCCTAGGTACTGTTAAATTTTTCCCTTTAAAAACAAATAATTACTCGCTTTCAAAACTGGCATCCCTCTTGCTTTAAATGGTTTGGGCCGGTGCGTCTTTTGCACCGGATCGAAATAGCAAGGAACGGATCATGCCGGGATATCACCTGTTTCAAGTACCGACGTTGGGTATGCAGAGCCAAGCGCATGCGCTCAACACTATCGGTATCAATGTCGCCAACGTAAATACGGGCGGCTACAAACGAACCGATACGCAATTCGAGACATTGATCAGCAAAACGTTGCAGCACGAATCTGATCTCGGCGGCGTCAAACCCAAGGATTATCAGCGGATATCTCAGCAAGGGTTCATCAACTCATCTTCGCGCGATTTGGATCTCGCGATCAACGGCGATGGTTTCTTCTATGTGAGCCCGACGTTGAACGTCTCGACCGATATCTTTTACACCAGAGACGGCAGCTTCCAAATGGGTATTGCCGACGGCCAAACCTCTAGCGTTACAGCTGATGATAGCAGCACCATCACGGTTTCCAACGGCTACCTCGTAGATAAAAACGGCTACTACGTTCTCGGCACCGCCGCCGACCCGACCACCGGATTGTTTTCCGCGTCAGGCAGCTTGGAACCGATGCGCATCGATGAATGGGCGTTCATTGACCAAAGCACGTCAACGACCACCGCCGAGTTAGCGCTCAATCTGCCATCGACGAATGGCATCGTCACCAGCCACGAGGCCACCGTATTAGCCGCAAACTCAGGCACCAATAACGACGATCTTGAGACCTATGCCATTGAGGTTGTCGATTCCAATGGCGTGCGGCAATCCGCGCGAATGAACTTCACTAAAAGCGCCGACAATACCTGGCAGGTATCGGCGACAACGAGCCGAGCTTCCACCTTGCAGACAGACACCGTCATGTTGCAAGGCACAGTGGAAGCCGGTGATGTCTATACCATCAATGTCGGAGGCACAGCCGTCAATTATACCGTTCTAGGCACGGAAGGTAGTCTTTCCGGGGTTCGAGATGCCGTTGTGGCCGCTGTCAATGCCAACGCCACCATCGCGGCAACGCTGACCGCTTCGGCCGGCAATGCCAACGGAGAGGTCACGTTGACGGCATTGACGGCCGCCACGTCGTTTACGACTTCGGCTTCGGCGTCAAACTCAGCCCCCAACGTCGCCCAGGTTGATACTGCAACAATCGCCGGCACGGTCGAAATTGGAGACAAATACTCGGTCTCCGTAAATGGCACCACTGTGACATATACCGTCACTGGCGCGGAACTGAGCATTGATGAAATCCGCGACAATCTGGTAACCGCAGTAAATACTGATCCAACCGTCAGCGCGGTGGTCACCGCAGCAGCCACCGCCAACACCGGCGAGTTGACCTTAACCAGCGATTCCGCCGGAACGGCTATAACAACGGTAATGGCGACGCCAACAACGGGGGCAACCGTCGATAACACCGCCACCGTCGCCACCACTACCGCCAATTTTTCGGCCACCAACGACAACGCAGCCAACGTCGGTACCGCCACCACATCTCAGACTACGGCCGCGCAGACGTTAACTTTTTCCGGCGGTGGCGAACTGCCTTCGACTCAGGCAGCCCTTACGTTCGCTTTGACCTTCGCCGACGGCGCCACGGCGTCAGTGGCTATCGATATGTCGCAAATGAAGCAATACGGCTCCGATTTCACCGAATTCAACTACGACCACAATGGACTGATCAAAGCGAGCATGACTGGCACCCACTTCGACAAGTCTGGCCACATCGTCGGTTCATTCCAAGACGGCACGCAACGGTCTATCTACAAGCTAGCACTAGCGCAGTTTCAGAACCCCGACGGTCTTGAAATGTTAAACGGCATGATCTTCCGCGAGACCCCTGAATCCGGGACGGCAACCCAAGTGTTCGCCGATGAAAGTGGGCGCGCTGACTTTACGCCCTATGCAGTTGAGATATCGAACGTTGATATCGCAACAGAATTCACACGGATGATCATGGTGCAAAACGCCTACAACAGTAACGCCACCGTATTCAAAACTGTCGACGAGATGGTCACCGTCGCCCGAGACTTGAAAGCTTAAACAAATGCCCTGCCTCACGACCCGGCAAAAATTACCACCTGATCACGGCGCAAATTGCCGTTTCACCAGGTCAGTCGCTTTCGGCACACGTTTTTCGGTTAATTTTCAACACCTTACCTATGGCGGGAGATTGGCACGTTTCTCGCTTGGTAAACAGCGCCAACACCACGTACCTGCCGCACAGGCCAGCAATGGACAATAAAACAATGAAGGCAACGGGACCGAAACTCTTACACATGGCGCAGGCAGCCGCGCTCAGCATTGTCATGCTGTTCGGCGCCGTCGTCGATGCCGGCGCCGCGTCGCGGATCAAAGATATCGTCGAGTTCGAAGGCGTCCGTGAAAACCAATTAGTCGGTTACGGGCTGGTCGTGGGGCTAAACAATACCGGCGATACGTTGAAAACCGGCCACTTCACCAAACAAAGCTTACAGGCCATGCTGAATCGCATGGGTGTCAAGCCGACGGATGACGGGCTGGATTCGAAAAACGTCGCGGCTGTCATGGTCACCGCCGTTCTGCCGCCCTTCGCCCGCCAAGGCTCGCGCATCGACATCACCGTCAGCGCGCTTGGTGATTCATCCAGCCTGCTCGGCGGCACCCTTTTGGTTACGCCACTTTTAGGTGCTGATGGCGAGGTTTACGCGGTCGGTCAAGGGCAACTGGCCGTCGGCGGATTCGCAGCTCAAGGAGACGCCGAGACCGTCACCAAGGGCGTCCCGACCAGCGGTCGCATCGCCAACGGGGCCATCGTGGAGCGCGAAATCCGCTTCTCCATGACCGGTATGGAAACCGTCAAACTGGCGTTGCGCAACCCAGACTTCACCACGGCGCGCCGCATCGCCCAAGCCATCAATGCCTTCCTAGGCACCAGCGCCGCGCGCCCCAGTGACCTGACCACGGTTCGCGTGAAGGTTCCTGAAGGCTACCGCGACAACGTCGTCGGCTTGCTAACCGATATCGAACAACTGCGCATCGAGCCCGATCAATTGGCGCGCGTCATCATTGACGAGCAATCGGGCATCATCGTCATGGGCGAGAATGTGCGGATCAGCACCGTCGCCATCGCCCAGGGCTCGCTGACCATTCGCATTACCGAGGCTCAACAAGTCTCGCAACCTGGCCCCTTTGCCGAAGTCGGCACCACCACCACGGTGGACCGCACCAACATTGAGGCCGACGAAGGTGAAGACCGTCGCCTCACCGTCCTCAAACCCGGCGTCACGTTGCAAGAACTCGTGAATGGCCTGAATGCCTTGGGCATCGGACC
>JABIPG010000095.1 GCA_018698795.1 Rhodospirillaceae bacterium | reverse complement strand
TGGCAAGGCGCCGTTCAACGTCGTCCAGGTGGGCTTTCGCCAGATCATGCGCCTGCTCGCAGGGTTTGTCGGGATCGTCGCTCAGCGACAAGAGATCGCGGATGGCATCGAGCGAAAACCCAAGCTCGCGACCATGGCGGATGAATGCGAGGCGATCGATATCTTCGGGTCGATAACGGCGCTGGTTGCCGGTAGTGCGGATCGCCGGTGCCAACAGGCCGGTCTGTTCATAATAACGGATGGTCTGCACCTTGCAGCCGGTCTGCCGCGCCAGATCGCCGATGGAATAGGCATAGAGGGACACGAATCATTCTCCTTGAACCTACAGCGACTAGAGGTTCTATAATTGAACAAGATCGGAATTTCGGCAAGCACCGTCCGTATAGGAGCAAGCACGAATGAGTGGCTGTTGCGAAACGAACATCACATTCGACGGCGCGTCCGCGACCTACAAACGCGTGCTGTGGCTGGTGATCGTACTGAACGCAGCGATGTTTGTGGTCGAGAGCAGTGCCGGGCTGTTCGCCGGTTCCGCCGCCCTGCAGGCAGATGCTCTGGATTTTCTGGGCGATTCCGTGACCTACGCCATCAGCCTCTACGTGATCGGCAAACCACAGGCCTGGCGCTCAGGGGCGGCGATGTTCAAGGGGATCAGCCTGGGCGTGTTCGGCGTTATGGTGTTTGCTCTCACGTTTTATCGCGTAATCGTCACCGGTATGCCGGAGCCCGTCACCATGGGAGCGGTAGGGGCCGCGGCGTTTGGCGTGAATGTGCTGAGCGCGTTGTTTTTATTCAAATTCCGCAATGGCGATGCAAATGTTCGTTCTGTATGGCTGTGCTCGCGCAATGATGCCATCGGCAACGTGGCTGTGATTGTCGCTGCCGGCGCCGTGGCGTGGACCGCTAGCCCATGGCCGGACCTGATCGTCGCAGCGATCATGGCCAGCCTGTTCTTAAAGGGGGCGGCGTCGATTGTGGCTCAGGCGCGTGAGGAAATGGCTATGCCGATCAGTTCCAACACATCCGGCTGAATTTCCATATTCTGCACAGTGTCGATAACGGCCGTTTGCCGATCCGCATCCAACGAACCCGCTGTCAGGGCTCGGAATTTGGTTTCAACTTCGGCTTCTGTGAGTGGATTGTCGGGGCTGCCCTTGCGGTTCTCGACGCGTTTTTCCAAACGGCGGCCATCGGTGGTGGTAACAGTGATCGACGCGGTATGGCGGTGCGCAGGACCCAAAGCATCAATCGCTGGATCGACGCGTGCCTCGATCCGTCCAATCATTTCCAGAACAGCCGGGTCGGCAACGCGGTCGGGGGTGAACTGCTGCACAAATGCCTCACCTTCCAGTGCCATCACCGCCAAACCAAAGTAAATGTTCATCTGCGCGGCGGTAACGCCCTGCGCCGCGTAAGGCCAGGCGCAATGCACATGGGTCGGTGTGCTGACGGCGGCTTCAATAGCGGCGATGCCGTCGGCAGTGAGATTGTGTTCGGCCCGGATCATGGCCAGCGCATCAAGGCAGGTGTGGATCGACGTCACCGTGGCGTGCGGTTTGAAACCAGTGTTTAGGATTTCCCAATCCTCGCCGAGGCCCGAAAGCAGTCGTTCGGGCAACGGCGTATCCGAATGCGCCGCGATAAAACCGCCGTATCCAGCCTCGACCACGTTGTCGATACCGGTAAACCCGTCTTTGGCCAAAAGTGCGGCGCGCAGACCGGTCTCGGCGGCCCGACCCGAGTGCAAGCGTTTGACCATTGCACCTTCCTGCGCCGCCATCAGCCCGGCACCGAGTGAACCTGCCGTGCCCAACGCATGCAATGTTGCATCGGCGTTGAGGCCTAGCATGTGGGCGGCCGTCGCGGCGGCGGCGAAAGTGCCGGTGGTGCCCTGCGGATGAAAGCCTGCAAGCAACAACCCGGGCCCGGCGGCGGCACCGATGCGCGCACCGATCTCATAACCGGCAGCGACCGCCGTGATGAAATCCCGACCTGAGCAACCGCCGTTGCGTTCAGCCAGCGCGAAGGCGACGGAAAGGGTGAGAGAGTTGGGATGGATGATGGAATCGCGGTGGATGTCGTCCAATTCGAAGGCATGTCCCGCTGTGCCGTTGACCAACGCTGCTGCGGCAGCCGGCACTTTGGCGCTGGCGTCGAATAACGAGGCTTCCGGACGTCCGCCTTCAGCCTGGACCATGGAGGCGATCTTTTGCGTCCAAGGCAGGGCGGCGCCATGCACCATACAGCCGATGCCATCGAGGATCGATTGTTTTAGATGTCGGGATACGGTGGCGGGAAGTTTATCGTACGTCAGCCCGGCGCTGAATGTGGCGAGCGTCCGTGTGGCGCCGTCGGCGAGGTCGGGTTGTACGGCGCTCATTGGTTTACACCAGCGGCACAAACACCAAGCGGTCGACCAAAAGCGCGGCGAAAATCAGGAACAGATAAAGAATCGAGAACAGAAAGAACGGTCGGGCCGCCATCACGTCGTCGCTTTTCCAGACGTTCCAAAGCCGGCGCCAGAACTCAATGCCCAACCCAGCAGCGGCGACACCGTAAAACGCGCCGGAAACGCCCAGCACCACGGGCGCCAAAGTGGCTGGAATCAGGAGCAGCGTATAAACCAGCATCTGGCGTTTGGTTGATTGTTCGCCGGCAACGACCGGCATCATGGGCACGTCGGCAGCGGCATAATCGCCACGCCGAAACAGCGCCAGTGCCCATGAGTGCGGCGGTGTCCAAAAGAAGATGATGGCGAACAATGCAATGGAACCCAAACCGATATCACCGGTGACAGCCGCCCAGCCGATCATCGGCGGGAAGGCACCGGATGCACCGCCGATGACAATATTCTGTGGGGTGCGACGCTTCAGCCACATGGTGTAAATGAAAACGTAATAGAGGATCGTCACGGCCAGTAAAACGGCGGCGGCGGCGTTGACCCAGTGGGTCATGATGCCGACAGATCCAATGGAAAGCAGCGTGCCGAACACCAGTGCTTCCTTGGGATGCAGGCGCCCGGCGGGAATCGGCCGGTTCATGGTGCGGGTCATGACCTTGTCGATATCTTGGTCGTACCACATGTTGATGGCGCCCGATGCACCGGCGCCGGCAGCGATGCAGATGACGGCAATCAGCGCCGTCTCCAGTGCAATAGCGCCGGGCGCCAGGATCAATCCGCAGGCAGCGGTAAACACCACCAACGACATGACGCGAGGTTTCAAAAGGACGCCGTAATCCTGAATCCGGAAGCGGTGTTGGGGCTCTGATGTGCCGTCCACAGGGGTTTCCGTCTCGGTTTCGGAATGTTGTGCCGTTGTCTCCATCGCCTCCTTATAGGGCAAGGCGGTGGTGGATATCCAGCTTTGATATCTCTCAGGCGCGGCGCAGCAGAGCTTTGGCACAGATCCATATGAACATGGTGCCGCCGATTACCGCGATCAGCGCACCGACGCCATTTAGATACATCCCGAACACCGCGCCCATGGCTTCCAAGCCTTGGGCGTCGCCGGCGGTCTTGCGTGGCGCGCCGTAGCCACCAGCCAAAAATAGACCAATGCTCGCCAGCATCTGACCCCAGGCGTACATATGGATAAGCGCCGAGATGGACCGGCCTATACCGACAGCACGACCCATCAGCGGCAGGAAGAAACTCATGAACAGACCGATGAATACCAAATTCACGCCGCCGATGACGCCGTGATAATGGGCGGGCGTGCGGGTATCGGCACCATCGACAAATAGGCCTAAGAACCCGCCCACGCCGAACACTACCACCGACAGCCACAGACATTTGAAGGCCGGGTGGGCGCGTGGCAATGGCGACGTGGCGCGATGCTCTCTCGCCGTCCGGATCAACAATACGGCGGCCAACAACGTCGGCGGCGCGAGCGCATATTGCAGCCACGTGAAGGCCGCCATCTGATCAACCGAATAGGCGTCGAATAAAATATAGAAAACCGGGCCCATCAACGCGGCGGCCAGTAACAGAGCCTGCGTGAGCGAGGTCATTTGCGGGCGCATGGCAGGGCGCTCCATCGAGAGCCCGCCCAGTGCGTACCATCCGGTGAGCATCAGCGACACATTTAAGAACTGCAGGATATGGCCGCCACCCCAGAACAGATTCTCGTTGAATGCACCATCAATGGCATCATCAGCCAAGCCCGAACCGGCGATCCCGAAACAGATCAAAGCCAGCAGATACAAGATCGACCCGGAAAGCGCGCCCATGGCCAGTGGCTCCATGGGACCGGTCCGCCTCGGCAGCACGATCAAGAACCGCACAACAGCCAGAAACAAGCCCAGCGCCAGAGCCGCCAGCCCGGCGTAATAAAGCGGATCGATGATAACAGGCACGTAGTTGTTGAGGCTGGGCTCTCCCCGATCAAGCATGCCCGGCACGAACATCAACGGCGCGGACACATAACTGGCCCACAGCGCTGCCCGGGCCAATCCATATCCGCCAGGGCTGCCGTCGCTCAGTCGATGCACGGCTATCGTTAGCAGCGCCCCGAGAATGCTGAGGAACCAGACGACGAAAGAAAACACCACATGGATGACCAGGCCTTTGTCGAAAAACTGCAACGGCCAGGGAAATATGTCACCGATACCGGGAAGCCGCGAGACGGCAAGCAACAATGCATATACGCCGGCGATGGCCAGCGACAATAGCGCCAGTCCAGCCCAGCCCCGCAATTCGCCGCGTGCCGCCGGAGCCGCCATGGCGGCTTCAAAACCGGCGTAAAGGTTCCAGCGTTGACGTTGGGCTGGTTGAAAGGCGCTCATGGTGACCTATCCCGGAACATGTGGATAAAGATGTACCGCCATGACATAGACGACGACACCGGAAATGCCGACGTAAATCCATAGAGGCCAGGTGAAGCGTGCCAATTTCTTGTGCTTGTCGAACCTGCCCTTAAGTGCCCGAAACAAGGTCCAGGGGACAAGTGGCACCAACAGCGCGGCTCCGACAACATGCAGCGCCAAAATTGAGAAATAGACGGGCCGTATCCAACCTTCGCCGCCGAACTTGGCGAATCCGGAATTGGCCTTGTAGGTGACATAGGTGACCAGAAACAGACACGAGACGAAAATTGCCATCAGCATGCAGAAGCGATGCCGTTCGCGTTCGCCGGCGCGGATGTAGCGATAGCCGGCCAGTAGAAACAGCACGGAAATGCCGTTCAGCGTCGCGTTGACGTGGGTGAGGTCTTGAATTTCAATCACGGCGAATCGGACTCACGAGCCAATTTTAGGACATTTTCATAAACAGTCCGGCATACATAAGTATTGCCATAACGGCTAAAATCGCCGCCAACACCCAATTTTTCACACGCATGGTTTCAAACCCGAACAATGATTGATGCCGTTTATTAGTGTCCGACGCCCGGTTGTTCAATGATTTCGGTGTTTTGGCGCGATCAGAAGATAAAAAAAATCATCCCAAAACCCTTTTTCATCTGGGGTTTTGGACATATTCGAATTCGAAAAAGCCTCCTATCCCCTTGTCAACTCTTGCACACGGTTGCGAGGACGGATAAAAGCTTACCGTAAATTTGGGGGACGGAAGGCGTCCAGTCTTTGACGTTGGTTAGGTTCCTCACGGAATTTTTTTACGGATTTGGTCGAAATATCGGATGGAAAACATGCTGAAACGACTGTTCACCCTGGTCCCGGCTGTTGTGGTTGGGATGTTCGCGGTTGTGGGCTCGGCCCTCGCAGAAGGTTACGTGGCGCGCTCCAAGCCCTGGCAGATGTGGTTGCAAGAGCCCATGTCACCGTCAGCCGTGATGGTTCATGACCTCAATGTGCTGTTGTTGGCGATCGAAGTGGCAATCGTCATCTTCGTGCTGGCGATCATGGTTTATTGCGTGATTCGCTTCAGCGAGAAGAACAACCCGACGCCGTCGAAGACCACGCATCATACATTGTTGGAAGTGGCTTGGACGGGTATCCCCATCGTGATTTTGGCGTTGATCGCCATTCCGTCGCTGAAGACGCTGTACTTCGCGGATCACACGCCGGATGCCGAAATGACCCTCAAAGTCATGGGCAATCAGTGGTACTGGTCCTACAGCTATCCCGACCACGGCGATCTCGAATTCGATAGTGTGTTCGTGCCGGATGAAGAACTGAAAGAAGGCCAGCCGCGTTTGCTGACAGTCGACAATCCGGTGGTTCTGCCGGCCGAGACCAACGTGCGCTTGTTGTTGAGCTCGAACGACGTGATCCACAACTGGGCCATTCCATCGCTGGCGGTGAAGCTCGATACTACGCCGGGTCGTACCAACGAGACCTGGGTGCATATCAACCAGCCGGGTGATTACTACGGCATGTGCTCCGAGCTTTGCGGCGTCAATCATGGTTATATGCCGATTCATATCAAGGCCCTGCCGAAAGCGGAATTTGCCGCTTGGCTGGTAAAGGCCAAGAAGGAATTCAGCTCCAACGAAACCGAAGAGAATCCCGTCCGCCTGGCGAAGGCCGTGGTGCAGTAAGCCTGCACACGTACGGGATATCATCGAGAATTTATGAAGAGGGAATGAGTCATGGCTAACGCAGCGGACGCTCATCACGACGATCACCACCATCCGGGATTTTTTACCCGTTGGTTCTGCTCCACCAACCACAAAGACATCGGCACGCTCTATCTGTTCGTCGCCATGTTCGCGGCCGTCGTCGGCGGTTTGATGTCATGGTACATCCGCGCCGAGCTGGCCGAACCCGGCCTGCAGTTCATCTCCGACGACGCCGAAGGCAAGCAGTTCTATAACGTGCTGGTCACCGGACACGGTTTCATCATGGTGTTCTTTGTTGTTATGCCCGCGTTGATCGGCGGCTTCGGCAACTGGTTCGTGCCGCTAATGATCGGTGCGCCGGATATGGCGTTCCCGCGCATGAACAATATTTCGTTCTGGCTGCTCGCGGCCGGGCTATTGCTTCTGCTCACGGCGGCCTTCATTGATGGCGGACCGGGCACCGGCTGGACGGTCTATCCGCCGCTCTCAAGCGCAGATTTCCACCCTGGACGCGCTGTCGACTTCGGTATCCTGTCTCTGCACGTGGCCGGCGCATCGTCGATCTTGGGGGCGATCAACTTTATTGTCACCATCTTCAACATGCGTGCACCGGGCATGACCATCCATCGCATGCCGCTGTTCGTTTGGGCGATCTTGGTTACCGCCTTCCTGCTGTTGCTGGCGTTGCCGGTGCTGGCAGGCGGTTTGACCATGCTGCTCACTGACCGCAACTTCGGTACCGCGTTCTTCAACCCGGCCGAGGGCGGCGACCCGATTTTGTGGCAGCACTTGTTCTGGTTCTTCGGCCACCCGGAAGTGTACATCATCATCATTCCGGCGTTCGGCATCATCAGCCAGATCGTTTCCACCTTTTCGAAGAAGCCGGTATTCGGTTATCTCGGCATGGCCTACGCCATGGCGGCGATCGGCGTGGTCGGTTTCGTCGTGTGGGCGCACCACATGTACACGATCGGCTTCAACGTCGATACGCGAGCCTACTTCACGGCGGCAACGATGGTTATTGCCGTGCCCACAGGTGTTAAGATCTTCTCGTGGTTGGCGACCATGTGGGGTGGCTCGATCCGCTTCGAAGTGCCGATGATGTATGCGCTTGCGTTCATCTTCCTGTTCGTCGTTGGCGGCGTTACTGGTGTGACGTTGGCTAACGCCTCGGCCGATCTCGTGTTCCACGACACCTACTATGTGGTGGCGCACTTCCACTATGTTATGGGCTTGGCGGCGATTCTCGCGATGTTCGCCGGCTGGTACTACTGGATCGGAAAAATGACAGGACGGCGCTATCCCGAAGGGCTGTCGAAGTTGCAGTTCTGGTTCTTCGTGATCGGCGTCAACGTGTTGTTCTTCCCGCAGCACTTC
>JABIPG010000277.1 GCA_018698795.1 Rhodospirillaceae bacterium | reverse complement strand
GTTGGTGACCGTATTGATGGCGTTGACCACGCCGGGGCCGACGGTAGCCAGCAAAATACCCGGCGCGCCATTGGCGTGGTGCGTGCCTTCCGCCATGAAGCCGCCGTTGTTCTCATGTTTGACCAGATAGAAATCGATGCCGGCGTCATTCAGCGCATTCATCATGGTCAGCACTTCGCCGCCGGGAATCCCGAAGGCGTGACGGCATCCGGCGGCGTGCAGGCGTTGGGCGATAATGTCGGCGGCGTTGGTCATACTCTATCGCCCCATCTGATAGAATTCATCGTTGGGGCGCATCGACGTCATGTTCGCCAGACGATTGCTCATGCCGAAAAACGCGGTAATGGCGCCGATATCCCAAATGTCGTCATCGCTGAAACCGTGGCCGCGCAGCGTCTCGAAATCAGCGTCGCCAACCTCTTCAGCGCGTTGCGAGACCTTCATGGCGTAATCCAGCATGGCTTTTTGCTTGGGCGTGATGTCGGCCTTGCGGTAGTTGATCGCCACTTGGTCGGCGATCAGCGGGTTTTTGGCGCGGATACGCAAGATGGCGCCATGCGCCACCACGCAATACTGGCAGGCGTTGGCGTTCGACGTGGTGACGACGATCATTTCGCGCTCGGCCTTGGTGAGGCCTTCTTTTTTCTCCATCAAGGCGTCGTGGTAGGCGAAAAATGCTCGGCATTCGTCCGGCCGATAGGCGAGTGCCAGAAATACGTTGGGGACGAACCCGGCTTTTTCCTGGACAGCCAAAATCTTTTCGCGGATGTCGTCGGGGAGGTCTTTGAGTTCGGGAACCGGGAACCGGCTGATGGGCGCAGGGAATGTTTGTTCACTCATGATATCACCTCAGTTTCTGCCTCAGTTTTTTCCGTCTGCGGCGAGTTTCGAGTATCCGTCGCGGGTTTGCGGCACTTTCATGCCGAGAATTTTCGATGCCACCAGATTGCGCAGCACCTGCGCGGTGCCGCCGCCGATGGTAAACATGCGGGCATCGCGGTACATGCGTTCCAACGGCAGATTGCGCGAATAGCCCGCCGCGCCGAACACCTGCAGCGCGTCGCTGGTGGCCTTGATCGCCATGTCGGCGGTGAACACCTTGGCTTGCGCGGCCAAAAGCATTTCCGGGAAGCCGCTATCCGTGCTCTCGGCACTGGCGGCGGCGCGGTAGACCATGTTTTGTGCAGCCGAAATTTGGATCGACATATCGGCGAGAATCCACTGTAGCCCCTGGAATTCGGCGATGGGGCGACCGAACTGGTGGCGGGTGCGCGAATATTCCAGCGCTTCGTCGTAAGCGCCGCCGGCAATGCCCAGCGCCACGGTGGCGGCGCCCACGCGCTGCGTGTTGTAGGCGTTCATCAAGCCGGCGAAACCGCGCTTCATACCTTCAGGCGGCACGACCATCATCGATTCGGGCACTTCCATGTCCTGGAACAAAATCTCACATTCCGGAATGCCGCGCAGCCCCATGGCCGGTTCGCGCCGCCCGATAACGAGGCCCGGTGTCTGGTCGCGAACGGCAATAAAGCCGCCGATACCCTGTTCTACGCCATTCTCGTCAAAGACGCGCGCAAAAATCAGGTGCAGACGCGATACGCCGCCGCCGGTGATCCAGTGTTTGACGCCGTTGACGATGTAGGTGTCGCCCTTTTTGTCCGCGCGCGTGGACATCTCGGTGGCGGCGCTGCCGGCATTGGGTTCGGTGATGCAGATGGCTGGTTTGTCACCATCCAGCACCAGACCGGCGGCCAATTGTTTTTGTTCCTCCGAGCCATACTTCATGATTGCGCCAATGGCGCCCATGTTGCCCTCAACCACGATGCGGCCCGTGACGCCGCAAACCTTGGCCATTTCCTCAACCACCGTGACCACGTCCAGGTAACTCGCGCCTTGACCGCCGTACGCTTTCGGAATCGTCATGCCCATGAAACCGGCATCTTTCAAGATTGCCACATTGTGCCAAGGGTATTCCTCGGTGCGGTCAACTTCGGCAGCATTAGGTTTGATCTTGTCGCGCGCCAAACGGCGGGCGGCGTCTTGGATAGCGCGTTGCTCTGAGGTTAGTTCGTACATAGTCTTGTCTCCGTCAAATCAGGCCGTCGTCACGCAGGTTGTCCAACTCGCTGGCGCTGAGGCCCAGAATTTCTTCCAGCACCTCGTCCGTATCGGCACCCATGGTGGGGGGCGCTTTGCGATAGGTCACGGGCGTGGCTGAAAGCTTTAAAGGGTTGCCCAGCAAATCCACGCTGCCGCTGCCGGCCAGTGCGTGCGGCATGGAAATGCGCATGCCGCGGTGCAGGATGTGCGGGTCTTTGAATGTCTGTTGTAGATTGTTGACTGCGCCCGATGGCACGCCGATGGCGGAAAGTCCGTCAATCCACTGGGCGCTGGTTCTCGCGCGCGTGAGATCTGAGATGGTTTCCGCCATGGCGTCGCGATTGTGTAGGCGCTGTTCGTTGGTAACGAAGCGCGGATCATCGGCCAACTCGGGGTTTCCGGCAAATTCACAAAACCTGGCGAACTGCCGATCATTGCCGACGGCCAGAATGAAATAGCCGTCTGATGTCGGGAACACCTGATAAGGCACGATGTTGGGGTGCGCATTGCCACGCCGGATCGGGACTTGGCCGGAAAGAAAATAGTTGGTCGCCTCGTTCACCAACCAAGCGACTTGTGTATCCAGCAGTGCCACGTCGATCATCTGGCCTTCGCCGGTTTTGTCGCGGTGACGAAGGGCCGCCAGAATGCCGGTGGTGGCGTACATGCCGCACATGACGTCCGCAATGCCGACGCCGGCCTTCACGGGTTCGCCCTCGGGTTCGCCCGTCAGGCTCATGATGCCGCCTTGGCCCTGCGCCAGAAAATCGTAACCGGCGCGCGGTGCGTACGGGCCGGTTTGCCCGAACCCGGTGATGGCGCAGTAAATCAAGCTTGGGAAGTCGGCCTTAAGATCGTCATAGCCAAGCCCGTACTTTTCCAGTCCGCCGACCTTGAAGTTGTGCACCAGGATGTCGCAATAGCTGAGCAGGCGCTTCAACAGCTCAACACCCTCAGGTTTCGCCATGTCGACCGTAACTGAGCGCTTGTTGCGGTTGGCGGACAGATAATATGCGCTTTCGCGGGTATCGTTGCCGTCGGCATCCTTGACGTAGGGCGGCCCCCATTTGCGGGTGTCGTCGCCGGCGCTCGGGCGCTCGATCTTGATCACGTCAGCGCCCAAATCACCAAGCAACTGCGTGCAGGTGGGGCCAGCGAGAATGCGGGTCAGGTCGAGGATACGAAGGCCCTGCAAAGGGCCGGCGGAAGGGGTGTCAATCATGTCGGCGTTTCTCCTGGGCGCGATTATCCTAGCGATCACCAATACATAAGAAAAACGAATAATATTGAAGATTAAATCAAGTATTTCTCATGATATGGAGCTTGTATCGCTGAGCCTCAACAGCTCCTGAAACAGCGCATTCACAAGGCCCACCTTCTCGCCTTCAACCCTCTCGACAAGGCCGATGGCGCGCGATAATGGCGGGTCACCGAACGGCAGGGCACGAACACCGGGTGGAAAATCCGGCGCCAGTTGCCGCCGGGGTACCACCGATACGCCAAGGCCATGGGCAACCAATTCACTGATCGCTTCGAGAGAATCGATCTCCATATCTGCGGTTACGCGGATTTCCCTGTCGCGCAGATGCAAATCGATCATTTGTCCGGCCCAGGCACTTTTCTGAAATCGGATGTAGGGCAGGGTTTCGAGCAATTCTCGTCCGGTTTTGCCAGGTGCATTCTCAGGCGCGATCACCATTAAGGGCTCGCGCACGACCGGTCGCCAGACCAACCCCGTCGCCAAGTCCATGGGTTCGCTGACCATGGCCACGTCCAGCCGACCCTTACGCACACCGTCCGCCAGATCCGCAGACGGCCCGCTGATGACCCGAACGCCCAGATGTGGTTGCGCAGCCCGGAGCGATGCCAAGGCCAAAGGCATCATGCCGGTCAGGCAGGTCGGCACCACCCCAAGCCGGAGTGTGCCCGCCAGCCGTTCATCATGGATACCTTCGCCGAGGCCATTGCACAGCCGGACGATCTCGCGCGCCCGCTCCACCAATGTGCGGCCTTCTGCGGTCAGGGCCGGGGGGCGGCGGGTGCGGTCGAACAGGCGTGCGCCCAATTCATCCTCCAGCGCTTTGACATGCAGGCTTACGGCCGATTGGGTCAGGCCGATGACATCCGCCGCCGCCACGAAGGTGCGGTGTTCAGCGATGGCCAGGAGGGTTTTCAGATGGCGTAGGTCCATGGCATCACTATAGAACAGCACGCGTGCCACGAAAACGTGACGTTGAGTTATCCATGCTCGGGCGTCCCGGCCCTTGACCCATGAACGACCGGACGTGAAGATGGCGCAAAGCAACACTCAAGCGAAGGGTTTCACCATGGCCGGGCGTGCTAGCAAGTCTCCCAAAACATTGACCCGCAAAGATATTGGTTACCCTGAATTCAAGGTTGGCCGGGTGCCGGAAAAATTCTCGGTGTTCGATCTTTCCAGCCACACCCGGGCGCGCGAAGCGCTGGAGTTCGCTCTCGATATCAACGGCCACGGCTTCAATGCCTTCGTGTTGGGCGAGGACCGCGCCGGGCGGTTGACGGAAACCCTGACGTTTCTGGAAAAAGTCGTCGCCGAACGTCCTGCGCCGGACGATTGGGTCTATCTGAATAATTTTCGTCGCCCCAACGAGCCCGCGCCCTACCGGCTTCCTGCGGGCGATGCGATCAAGCTTTCCAAGGATATGGAGCGCCTCGTGCAGAAGGTGCGCGACGCGCTCTCCAAGGCATTCGCCAGCGACGAGTACAAAGCACAAATCAAGTCGCATGGCGACGAGATCAACCAAGAGGTCAACGGCATGTTCCAGGCGCTCCGGCGCGAAGCCGAGGCTTATGGATTGAATCTCGTCAGCTTGCCCGATGGGAGTTTGACGGTCGCGCCGGTCAAGGCCACGCCCATCGGAGAGACAACAGCATTGGCCGCCAGCCCGACAGTCGATGCGGCGCAGGCGAAGATCCGCCATCACCTGAATGAGCGCCTGGTTGAAGTCTCGATGGTGGCCGGTGAGAAGCAGGCGCAATTTGAAGCCTGGGTGTCGGAGTTGGACCGTTCCATAGGCGATGCCGCCATCGCCGGGTTAGTTCAGGTTGTCGCCAAGGCATACAAGAACATCGACGGCCTTGGGAATTGGTTCGTCGCCATGCACGAGGATATCCTCGACAACCTGATCTTGTTTCGAGCCGAACAGGCGGAAGGCGAAATGCCCATCGGCGGTGCTTCGCAGCGCTACGCCGTCAATGTCATTGCCGACCACAGCGAGTCCCAGCACCCGCAAATTGTGCTGGAATCCAATCCGTCCTACGAAAACCTGTTTGGGCGCATTGAGTATCGGCGTTTCCAAGGTGGACTGTTTACCGATTTCACCCTGATCCGCCCCGGCGCCCTGCATCGCGCCAACGGCGGCATCTTGGTGCTGCGCGCCGAAGACCTGGCCATGAACCCACTTACGTGGGCGTTCCTCAAAGGCGCGCTTAGGGATGAAGTGGTCCGTATTGAGGAGCTTGGTCGGGAAGGCTCGGTGGCTGTGGCAGGCTCACCCAAACCCAGGCCCATTCCGCTCGAGTTCAACGTCGTGCTGATCGGCGCGCCGCAGGCCTATTACGCGTTTTTCTCCGTCGACCCCGAGTACCGCACGCATTTCAAAGTGAAGGCCGATATCGACCCTGACATGGCTGCAAATGCCGCCAACCGGCGAATCTATGCGGGCCTGATCCGTCGTATGGCGGAAGACGCAACATCCGGCGGTATCGAAGACGATGCGATTGAGTGCCTGTTGGGATATGCGTGCCGATTGTCGGAAGATCGTCGCCGTTTAACGGCCCGCTATGAGTTGCTTGATGATGTCCTCCGCGAGGCGGTGGCCTTGGAAGGCCGCCACCGTGCCGACACCATTTCGCGCAACTGCCTGGTCGGGGCGCTGGAATCACGTGTGCATCGCAATGCACGCATTGAAGACCGCATGCACGAAGCCATATCCGATGGCACCGTGATGATCACCACCAAGGGCAAAGCCGTAGGTCAGATCAATGCCTTGGTGGTGCGCGATTTGGGCGACCATGCATTTGGTGCGCCGGTGCGGGTGACGGCGAGGGCTTCGGTTGGGCACCTGGGCGCCATCAATATCGAGCGCCAAGTGGCCTTGGGTGGGCCGATACAGCAAAAAGGCATGTTGGTGCTGCAAGGCTTCCTTGCCGGCACCTTTGCCCGCACCATGCCGATATCGTTCGATTGCTCGGTTACGTTTGAGCAGAGTTACGGCGGTGTCGAAGGTGATTCCGCCTCGCTGGCTGAATTGATTTCCATTTTGTCGGCGCTGGCGGGCGTGCCGTTGCGCCAAGATCTGGCGATCACCGGTTCCGTCAACCAACACGGCCGAGCGCAAGCCATCGGCGGCGTCACCTACAAGGCAGAGGGTTTCCATCGCGCGTGCCGCGACGCAGGCAAACTGACCGGGACCCAGGGGGTGGTGTTGCCGGCTATCAACGCCCGAAATCTGGTGCTCGAGTCGGATGTGGCCGAAGCGGTGGAAGCCGGGCAGTTCCATCTTTACCCGATCGATACGGTGGAGCAGGCGGTGGAATTGCTGACCGGCGTGGAGGCCGGCAAGTGCGACCGCAAGGGGCAGTTTCCGCCAGACAGCGTGTTTGGCCGCGCTATGACGACCTTGACGGAGTTCGATGCCATTATCACCCACCGCAAACGCGCCACCGGCGACAGAGACTAGAGCATGTTTCGGGAATACGAAGTCACTGAGATGGTCAAAGCAGCCCTCTGGTTAGGAGACGGCGCGCAGGCGATGTGGGGCATCGGCAAGCGTCGACGACGATGCCAAAGAGCTGCTTTGACCACCAAAGGCGCGGTATTGCGCGCCATGGACGTCGTCAGCCCGCCCTCGCGATGCGCCAGCATCGCAGCGCGCGGCCTTCCTAGCCACGACACGGAATACCGCGTCTCAGCGGCTCCGTATTCTCGAAATATGCTCTAGATGTCCGGCGCCGATGACCCGGCAGTCTTTGTCGACTGCTTGAATCAGATCGGCCTTGGTCGACACGCCGAGATGTTTACCGAAAACCGTAT
>JABIPG010000166.1 GCA_018698795.1 Rhodospirillaceae bacterium | reverse complement strand
CGTGGCGTTGGCGGGTAAAAACATTGGCTTGTAGAAGACTTGTGGTTCTTTGAGCCACACTGGTCGGGACGTGGCGCAGCCTGGTAGCGCACCTCGTTCGGGACGAGGGGGTCGGAGGTTCAAATCCTCTCGTCCCGACCAATTTCCTCAAATGCAAATTTAAGCCCCTCCCGTCGCAGGCATCCCACCGACGCCAGCCGAAATCACCGAGCTTGCGCGCCACCTCCCTATTTATTCGGGGGATCAGCAAAAAAACGCGGGTTGGAACCCTTTGATTTTGTTCAGGGCATAAAAAAACCTGGGGAACGAACCCAATTTCCTCAGTATTGAAACGTCGGGTGTTGTAGCGACCGAATCCAACGATCTCCCTCCAACGGAAACATCAGCCCCGGCATCATTCCTATTCGAATGTCAAATAGCGCGCCGTCATTGGCCTGGAACGAGGGTTGGTCAATGATGCTGGGGCCTTATAACATGATTTCCCAAAAAGTCAATAAATTCCTATCATAGATAAATTAATACGGCTCATTCGGTCCATATCATGATCGGGGAACTTTAAGCCTCAACCGATTCCCCGCCTTCTTTTCAGGGTCGGCTAGGCATTTGCTCTATTTACCTCCGGTCTGAAACATTTCTTTCAGCTTCCTGTAAGGCTTCAGGTCGATATTGGGATCATGATAACGCCTCAGAAGCTCTTGAATATTTTGGACTTCTACTACCGCGACGATGTTGAGGCTTGCATCGCCGTGCTCAGCCGACGCATCAGCGGATACGAGAAGCGACACGACGCAAAGGGGCGAATGACTGCTGCGGCGTTGATCAGCGCAAGAGAGATTCTGCTCACGCGACATGTGGTTGGACGCTCCCCGCCAACCGTAAGCCTTTTACCGTCATGATTTCTGTCGAGTTCCGAGATCTGGCGATCTCCGACCTGCCCGACGAATTGCGCGATTTGTTGTTCTATTGGCACGAAATACGCCACGAGCGGTTAGCGCCGGCTTGGCAAGATTTCGACATGATGAAAATTCCTGCTCAACACCTTCCGCTGACGATGGTGAAAGACGTTGAAAAGGAACCGCATGCTTATCGATATCGATTTTACGGAACCGGTTTTGTCCGACTGAACAGTAAAGACCTCACGGGCAAAACCACAGATGATATCGCCATGCCGACATTTGCACAGGCGCTGCGCGTATCACTGGATGATTTCGTGAAGCAAGATGAACCACGGTTTTATGAGGTCAAATTTCTCCACCGCTATCACGATCATGTCGGCCAACACCTTTTCAGGCTTCCGCTATCCGACGATGGGGCGACAATCAACCGCGTGGTTGCCATCGCCGTTAAACACCTCGATCTACAACACTACCATGATCTGATCGAAGCCGAAGAAGGTAATCCTTTGATATAGGTGGCGAAATTGAAAGGAACCTTCCCCTTCCCCTGTCCATCTGCGCCGCCCGAAAACCGAGGACACGCCCTCCAACAATCCCTCATTCAGTCTGCCACCTACTCGTGCCCCTGGCCCGGTACCGGCGTGGCACCGGGCGTGCCGATATTCAGCGCCTTCTCGCGCCCACCGAATGTCTCGATCAAGGCGTTCTGATCGTCCTTGGCTTGGCGGTCGGTTTTCTCCGGGTCGCAAATATCGCGGAGGTGGGTCTCGTAATCGTTAAGGACGCCGGCGTAATCGGGGTCGCTGGCCAGGTTGGTGGTTTCTTCCGGGTCGGCGTCGAGGTCGAATAGCTCGGGCTCGAAGCCGACGTAGTAAATCAGCTTGTACTTGCCCTTGCGCAGCATGAACGCGCCGGTGGGCGACGACGATGCATGGTATTCACTGAACGCGATGCGCTCGGGGTCATCGTCTTGGGCGGCGAGATCAAGCCACGACGCGCCCCGCAAAGCCTGCTCGTCGTCGTTCAACGCCACGCCGGCGCTTTGCAGCACGGTCTGATAGGTATCGAGCAGCGAGGTCGTTGTGGTGCTCACCTTCCCTTGCGGGATGCTATCACCGGCGACGATCAGCGGAATGCCGGCACTTTCTTCGTACAGGTTGGATTTGCCCCACATGCCGCGCGCGCCGACGTTGTCGCCGTGGTCGCTGGTGTAAATCACCCGCGTGCTACCCTCCAATCCGCATGCGGCCAAAGCATCGAGCACCCTGCCGATCTGGAAATCGATGAAGGTACACAGCCCGAAATAAGCAGCGACGGCTCGCTTGCGTTGTTCCGGCGTCAACCGGCGGTCGACCTTGGTGAAGTCGTCCATGTGTTGCAGCCACGGGTGGCGGACAAACCCCGTTTCCGGGTCGAGCTTACGCGGCGGCAAGGCGTCCAGCGGATATAAATCATAAAATTCAGCCGGCACCACCAACGGGAAATGCGGTGCGACGAAACCGAGATACAGCACCCAGGGTTTATCATCAGATTTGCCATCATCCTGCGCAGCAGCGTCCTGCAACCACGCGCAGGCCTCGTCTGCGACCAAGCGGTCATAGCGGTTATAATTCGATTCGCCCGGCCCGATCTCCTTCAGCATCATCGACGGGCGCTCATCGGGCAACGGGTCGCGAATGGAGCCCCAAACCTGGCCGATGCCATCCATCACATGCATGGGATGGTGTTGTTTTGAGAAGCCCGTCGGCAACTCTTCGTGGCGGTAGTGCAGCTTGCCGATGGACTCGACCCGATGGCCCTCATCCTGCAGGCGATGCCCCCAGCTTTTCACCTTGCCGTCGTAGGGCATAGCGTTGTCCCAATAGCCGGTCTCGTGGGTATAGCGCCCCGTGGCAAACGCGGCGCGTGCCGGAATGCAGATCGATGAGTTGGTGTAATGCGCCGTGAACCGCGTGCCGCGCGCCGCCAACTTGTCGAGGTTGGGGGTTTTCACCTGGGCGTGACCGTAACATCCTAGCATCTTCGGATTGTGCTCGTCGGACATGATGTAGAGGGTGTTTTGCGGCTTCATGCAACGCGGGTCCTTCTGCAATGGGGCAGTGCGAGCATCGGCGATCGAACTCGCCGGTGCAACTATTCACCGAACATATTTGCAGAACGTTAAGCCCCGTCGCCTCGCTGCTTGCGCATGGCGTTGCGGCGGATGGTGTAGAGCGTACTGCCGATGATGATGGCTGAGCCCGCGATTGTCCAAGCCGTCGGAATTTCATTGAAGAAAACAATTCCAATGATCGTAACAAACAACAAACGTGCATATTCCACCGGCGCCACGGCCACGGCCTCCGCCGCTTTCAGGCCTTGGATCATCACCCACTGCATCATCGACATCAGCCCACCGATCACCACGATCAGCGCCACCTCCGGCCAAGTCGGCATGACCCACAGATAGATCGCCGGCCCGGCCATGACCGCCGTCACCATCACCGACTGATAGGTCATGATCGTCGATGGCGGCTCGGTGCTGGAAAGCATTTTCAAAACGATAATAATGCCGGCCACGAACAACGACGACAGCAGCGCCAGCAAGGCATAGACGTTTACGTTGTCGGCATCGGGCCGAATGATGATCATGACACCGATAAACCCGATGATGGTCACCGACCAGCGCCTGATGCCCACCGCTTCGCGCAAGAACACAATCGCCAACAAGGTCATGAACAAGGTGCGCGCGAAACTGATCGCCGTGGCCTCGGCCAACGGCAGATGAACCAGCGCCGTAAATCCGGTCGCCATGGCGATGGCGGCAAACCCACCGCGCATCAGGTGGAAGCGCAACACCTTGGTTTTGAAAATCGTGCGATGCGTGCGTGCGATCACCGGCGCCAGCACCACCAACACACACAGCTGGCGTACGAACAAAATCTCGAACACCGGGATGCGCTGACCGATAAACTTGATCAGCGCCGCCATCACCGCACCGATCAATGATGCCAACAGCACCCAAAAGGACCCCCGCACGTTTCCGGACAATCCGTGCCAGCGCTGGCGGGCGTATCTCAACAATGTTTCGGGATGGTGGATACCTTGTTACCCCTATCTTTCCGGCTCGGCTCGGCGCAAGTCTTTCGTCTCGGCTCGGCGCAAGCCTGGAAAATCCGGTTTTCGTTTTTCTAAAAACGCGCCGATCCCTTCTGCCGCTTCGGCGTCGCCTTGCGACAGCACCATCAGATCGGCCTCGGCATCCAATTGCTCTTGCAGGCTATTTTCCTGAGCGACATGGCACAACGACTTAATCCGCGCCATGGTGCGAGCCGGGCCTTGGGTCAGGCGCTGGGCGATGGTTGTGGCCTCCTCCAGCGCGCCGCCTTTATCCGTGATGTGATTGACCACGCCGAACTGGTGCAGGCGCTCAACGGAAACCGGCTTGCCGGTCAGGCACAATTCGGTGACCAATTGACGCGGCAGGGCTTTGCCCAAAAATGCCGTGACGCCGCCGTCCGGCGACAACGCGACGCGCACATAGGCGACGGAGAAATACGCTTCCGATGCAGCCACGATCATGTCGCACGCCAGCGCCAGCGACACACCAGCCCCCGCCGCGCCGCCTTCCACGGCGGCGATGATCGGTTTCGGGCAATCGCGCATGGCGGCGATCATGGCGTGCAATCGATCAATCCCGGCGCGGCGCTCTTCGGGTGTGCGCTGAGCGTTGCTCTTGAGCCGGTTCAAGTCGCCGCCCGAACAAAAGAAATCTCCCGCTCCCGTCAGCACGATGGCGCCGATGGTCGGGTCGGAAGAGGCTTCGGCAAGGGTCTCGGCAAAACCGACGTAGAAATCGGGGTTCAAGGCGTTCCGGTTGGCCGGATTATCATTGACGACCACCAAAACGTCGCCTTTGCGTTCAATTGTTATCGTTCCCGTCATAAAAACACCCCGCCTTTTTCACTGTGTGGAACCGCAATCAACAAACTATTGCATGCTCAATCCATGCATGAACAATGGTGACGAGAAAAGACAAAAGGGAGGGGAGCCGGACATGGCGCACGGCCTGGAACCGTTGCTGCATCCAAAAACGGTGGCAATTATCGGTGCGTCGGACGCACCGGAACGGATCGGCGGACGCCCGATCAGTTATATGAAATCAGCCGGATACAGCGGCAAGATTTACCCCATCAACCCAAAGCGCGAAACCGTGCAGGGCATCCCTGCCCTTGCGTCGATCAAGGATGTTCCCGAGCCCGTCGATACGGCGATTGTCTCGGTGCCGGCGAAGATCGCCGTGCAGGCGATCCAGGACTGCATCGACGCCGGCGTCAAAAGTGCGGTTATTTTCACCGCCGGCTTTGCCGAGATGGACGATGATGGTGCCGCCCAGCAGCGCGAGATGGAAGCAATCATCCGCGCCAGCGATATGCGCGCCGTCGGCCCCAATTGCTTGGGCGTGTTCAACGTCAAGGACGGCTGGTACGGCACCTTCGCCAATGCGCCGGGCATGATTGAAGTGCCGCCGGGTCCTGTCGGCATTGTGACGCAAAGCGGCGCCTACGGCTCACACGTGTTCGGCGCTGCGCAGGCGCGCCGGGTTGGCGCCAACTACTGGGTCACCACCGGCAACGAGTGCGACGTCGATGTCGCCGAAGTGATCGAATACTACGCTCAAGCCGACGACGTGAAGGTCATCTTGGCCTACGCGGAAGGCATGAAGAGCGCCGATCGCATCTGCCAGGCATTGGAAATGGCGCGCGACGCAGGAAAGCCGGTGATCTTCCAAAAAGTCGGGAAGTCAGATATCGGTGCGCTGGCCGCGGCGTCACACACGGCATCGCTGGCGGGCTCGGACGCGGTCTACGATGCACTGTTCAAGCAGTACGGCGTCTACCGTGCGGAATCGACCGAGGAAATGGTCAACATCGCCTACGCCTGCCAGTTCGGCCGCTATCCCGCAGGGCGCAAGATCAGCCTGCAAACGATCTCCGGCGGCGTCGGTGTGCAGATGGCCGATGCCGCAGACAAATACAAACTCGACGTCGAACCGATGCCGGAAGGCACACAGAAAAAGCTGAAGGAACTGCTGCCCTTCGCCGCCGTACGCAACCCCGTCGATTTCACCGCCCAGGCTTTGAACGAGCCGCACCTGATGGAGGAGAACCTCACCCTGACGGTGGAGGAAGCCGACTACGACGCCTTCATCATTTATATGGCCGGTGTTGCCGGATCGCCGTTCACGCGCCAAAGCGTGCTCGATCTGCTCACCAGGCTGCGTAAGAAATACCCCGACCAAATCTGGTTTCTCAGCACCACGCGGGTCGATGATACGGTCGGTGACTACGAGGCGCTCGGCATGCCGTGCTACAGCGACCCCGACGTCACGGTGCAATCGATGGCGGCGCTGATGGGCTTTGGAGACGTGTTCCGGCGTGGACGTCCCGATGCCCCCCCGGCACTTCCGGCTAACGCCTTGCCAGCACCTGAGGCGGCGGTCGGCGAATTTGAGGCCAAACGCATCCTGGCCAGTGCCGGCATCCCGGTGACCCGCGAAACGCTGGCAACCAGTGCCGATGATGCCGCTAGCGCATGGCGCGACATCGCCGGGCCGGTGGTGATGAAAATCGCCTCGCCCGATATCCTCCACAAAACCGAGATCGGTGGCGTTTTGCTGAACCTCAACGACGAGGCGGCTGTTACGGAAGGCTATGGAACGCTGCTGGAACGCGCCGAGACGGCCAAGCCTGG
>JABIPG010000275.1 GCA_018698795.1 Rhodospirillaceae bacterium | reverse complement strand
TTGGCTCGACCTCGTGAATTCGACCGCGAAGACGTCTTGGAGCGCGCCATGCAGGTGTTCTGGTCAAAGGGCTATGCCGCGACTTCGATCAGCAACCTGACCGACGCCATGGAACTGTCAAAAAGCAGCCTCTACGACACTTTTGGTTCCAAGCATAGATTGTTCCTTGAGGCGATGGATTATTACCGAGAGAACGTCACCGTCCAAGTGAAGTCCGTCGCTGATTTGCAAAAACCCGCCATTCAGGTGATATCCGCCGTGCTGACCCGGGCGGTTGACCGAATCTTGCACCCGGACGGTCGGCGTGGGTGTTTTTTGAACAACTGTGCGGTCGAGGTCGGTCCCACCGACCCGCAAGCCGCGGCCCGGTGCCGCGCGGGGTTGGCGGTGATGGAAGAAACCTTCTTGAAATTGGTGTTTCGAGCGCAAAAAGAAGGAGCCATTTCAGGCGAGCGCGATCCGCAATCGTTGGCGCGTTACCTAACCAGCACCATCAACGGCATCATGGTGATCGGCAAGGCCAACCCCGACCGTACCGTACTTGAAGATATCGTCACAGTTGCTGTCGGCAACCTGTAATCTGATTTGAAAATGTTTTAGGCGCTGCCAGTGTTTTTAGGCGCTGCCAGTGCCGGTGCCGGGATCGCGCATGAGAAACGCAGGCACATGATCGCCTAGCCCTTTGACCGGACCGTCATTCTTTGGCGTGTCGTTGTCATCGCGCTTCGGCGGGCGTCCGGTCCCTTTGGCTGCCTCTTTGGCAGGCTCATTGGATTGGCGTGGTTTTTCCTCACGCTGGCGGCGTTGCCTGGGCTCCCGTTTCGGGCGCTGGGTGTCGGAGCTACCACCGTTGTTTTCATCAGAGCCTTTAGCGGGGCGGGCTTCTTTGTTTTCGCTGGGCGCTTTTTTCTCATCCGCAGCGGGCTCATCCACAGCCGGCTCATCTACAACCGGTTTTGGTGGCGTGTCGCCGTCCATCAAGGGGATCGGTTTGCCGATAGTATGCTCAATGGCGCGGAGATACTTGCGATCTTCCGACGTGGCGATGGTAAAGGCACGGCCTTCGCGCCCGGCGCGGCCCGTGCGGCCAATGCGGTGCACGTAGTCTTCCGCGTGGGTCGGTACGTCGAAATTGAACACGTGGCTCATTTCGGGAATATCCAGGCCGCGCGCTGCGACATCGGAACAGACCATGTATTTGACTTCGCCGTTTTTGAAGCTGGCCAGCGTCTCCATGCGCACCGATTGCGCCATATCGCCATGCAGGCGCGCCGCGTCCAACCCGTGCCGACAGAGTGAGCGGTGCACGATATCGACATCGCGTTTGCGATTGCAGAAAATCAGAGCGTTGCGTGGCTGCTCAGCTTTAATCAATTTGCGCAGCGCCTCGCGCTTCATTTTCTGGTCGGCGCCCGGCTTGCGGTCCTTGGGCCGGCCCAGCATCAGCAAGCCTTGCGTGATGGTCGCCGCCGTCGTCGATGGGCGTGCTACGGTGATTTCTTTCGGGTTCATCAAGAACCGCTCGGCCAATTTGCGGATGGCTGGCGGCATGGTGGCCGAGAACAACAGGGTCGTACGCAATGGCGGCAGCATAGCCGCGATGCGCTCAACATCAGGAATGAAGCCCATATCGAGCATGCGGTCCGACTCATCAATGACGAACACTTTGACATCATTGAGCAGCAGGTGGCCGCGCTCGAACATATCGATCAGGCGACCGGGCGTGGCGATCAAAACATCAACACCGCGGTTCAGCACCTTGGCTTGGTCGGAGAGGTTTTCGCCGCCGATCAGCAGGGCCTTGGAAAGCTTGTGATGTTTGCCGTAGGTATCAAAGGCTTCCGCTACCTGCGCCGCCAGTTCGCGCGTCGGCTCTAAGATGAGCGAGCGCGGCATGCGCGCCTTGGCGCGGCCAGCGGCTAAGATGTCGATCATCGGCAACGTGAACGATGCGGTTTTGCCTGTGCCGGTTTGGGCACAGCCGCAGATATCACGGCCCATGAGTACATAGGGGATGGCCTCGGCCTGGATAGGCGTTGGTTCTGAATACCCTGCGTCAGCAATTGCGCGCAGGACGTCTTCACTAAGTCCAAGATCGGAGAAGGTCATATAACCGGGGTGTTCCGTCGCCGTCATTGCGGCTTTTTGCCGGTGGAAAATGCTTTATGCGGCGCAATAGTAGGGTTTTCCCAAGACAAGTCAATGACACGCACTTGGACTCTTCGGTTTGGGGCGTTACCTTGGCGCATTATGATCGAACGGACCCCCTTGTTCTTACTACCAGGCCTGCTTTGTGATGCTGCGCTTTGGGCCCGGCAAGTGGCTGAATTGAGCGATGTTGCGGACTGCCATGTCGCGGATATGACGCAAGACGACAGCATCGCCGGCATGGCTAAGCGGGTGCTGGACGCTGCGCCGGAACGCTTTGCTTTGGCCGGGCTTTCCATGGGCGGGTATTGCGCTTTCGAGATCATGCGTATGGCACCCGAGCGGGTGGTGAGGCTGGCGTTGCTCGATACTTCCGCCGAGCCCGACACACCTGAGCGCACCGCCGCACGGCGCGATCTCGTAGCCACGGCCGGGGTAGGGACGGCGGGATTCAGCACTGTCGTCGAAGGGCATCTCCAGACGTTTGTACATCCGGACCGGCTGGACGATGCACCGTTGATGAATACTATTCGCGCGTCGGCCCACAATGTCGGTGCCGAGGCTTACCTGCGTCAGCAATCGGCGATCATCGACCGGCGCGACCAGCGATCAAGCCTTGGTGATATTTCCTGCCCGACGCTGGTGCTGGTTGGTCGTGACGACGCACTGACGCCTCTGGCGTTGCACGAAAGTATTGCTGCGGGTATTTCGGGTGCGCGACTTGAAGTAATCGACGATTGCGGTCATTTAACGACACTTGAGCGCCCTGACGCTGTCAATGCGGCGCTCAGAACCTGGTTGGAGGACTAAGCTTGCTTGGCAATATTCTATCCGTACGCGGCGGCACACCGAAGATTGCCGATGACGCTTTCATCGCGTCGACGGCGGTCATCATCGGCGATGTCGAGATCGGGGCCGGATCGAACATCTGGTATCATTGCGTGCTGCGCGGCGATATCCACGAAATCCGCGTCGGTAAAAACACCAACATCCAGGACGGCACCGTCGTGCACGTGGCGCGCAACCGCTTCGGCACCTATATCGGCGACGATGTCACCATCGGCCACATGGCGCTGATTCACGCCTGCACGCTGGAGGATGGCTGCATGGTCGGCATGCACGCCACCGTAATGGACGGCTGCGTAGTCGAATCGGGTGCGTTGGTCGCTGCTGGTGCCTTGGTGACGCCGGGCAAACGAGTGAAGGCCGGCGAAATGTGGGGTGGATCACCGGCAAGGTTTATCCGCAAGGTATCGGAGAGCGACGTCGCCATGATCAACCGCATTGCACCGGGTTACGTGGAATTGGGTGGCGAATATCGCGACGCCGGACTTGATTTTCGGCAAGCCGGGCCGATCGATGAGGCGGCTGAATGACGCTTAGCGCCAATTTAGTAGAGCGCGTGCTTGCCGGCGAGACCCGAGCCATGGCGCGGATGATGTCGTATGCCGAGTCCACCCGCGCCGAGCACCGCACGCAACTGGCGGATATTTACGGCCATGCCGGAAAGGCGCATCTGGTGGGGCTGACGGGCGTGCCCGGCAGCGGGAAATCCACGCTGGTGCGCTCTATGACGCTGGCTTTGCGCGAACAAGGCAAGCGCGTCGGCATTGTCGCTGTCGACCCCTCCAGCCCGTTTTCAGGTGGTGCAATTTTGGGCGACCGGGTGCGAATGGCTGATCTCGCCACCGATGACGGCGTGTTTATCCGCTCGCTGGCGACGCGGGGCTCGTTGGGGGGCTTGGCGCGCGCTGCGTTGGACACGGCGGATGTGCTGGACGCTGCGGGCTTCGACGTGGTGTTGATCGAGACCGTCGGCGTCGGCCAAGACGAGGTCGATATCGCTACCGCCGCGCACACAGTCATCGTCGTTTCCGCGCCGGGGTTGGGCGACGGTATTCAGGCGATCAAGGCGGGCGTGTTGGAAATCGCTGATATGCATGTGGTGTCCAAATGCGATCGGCCTGACGCCAACAAGACCGTCAGCGATTTGAAGGCGATGCTGGGGCTTGGGTTGACCGGACGTGGGCCCAGCAAATGGGAGGTGCCGGTTATACCCACCAGCGCCGAGACGGGCGAGGGGGTCGAAACCCTGGTCGAGACCATTGGCGCGCACAGCGAACATCTGCGTGCGTCCGGTGAATTGGTCGAGCGCCAACGGAAAATCGCTGAAATGCGTGTGTTGAAAACAGCCGAAGACATCGTCCGCGAACGCATTGAGGCGGAACGAAACGGAGGTCTGGGGCCGCTGTTGGAAAAGACCGCCAGCCGCGAGATGGACCCACTGACGGCGGCGCACAAGTTGTTGCGTGACTTGAAGCTTGAATCCTAACGTGTTCAAGCGACTCAGTTTTTAGGGGAAGCGAAATGGCAGACGAACATCTCAAACGGCTGCGTGAGCAACCCACGCCCTACGCGAAATTTCTGGGCATCCATTATACCAAAGCTTCGCCGGACCTGATCAAGGCCGAGCTCGAAGTGCGCCAAGAGCTTTGCACCAAGCCTGACATCCTGCACGGCGGCGCGGTGATGTCGATAGCCGACAACCTAGGAGGTGCTGCGACGGTATTGAACCTGCCGCCTGATACCTGGACCACCACCATCGAAAGCAAAACCAATTTCCTGGCCGCTATCCCCATGGGCCAGAAAGCGCTGGCCGAATGCCGACCGGTCCACCGTGGCCGCACAACCATGGTCTGGGAGACGACCATCACCCGCGAAGACGGCAAACCCGCCGCCATCGTCACCCAGACACAGTTGGTGCTGACCAAGTCCTAAGCCGTCAACCAAACGGATCGTCGTTGAAGAAGCCGAGGTTCTCCCCCAGTTTGGCTGTGAACCGGCCAGGCCCGGACGCCGGTACGACTTGCTCGAACGCGGCCCGCGTCTTGGGGCCGATATCACCGTCCTCACGGATCGGTTTGAAGCTTGTGCCCAGCTCATCCCGGCCCAGGTCGTTAATGGCGGCTTGCAGGCCGAAGCCTTCCTCGGTGGATTTCGACTGCAAGGCAGAAGGCTTGCGAAATAGCCCGCCGAAGGCGCTCTCAGTCTTACTTCGAAGGTTGCTAAACGATGGCTGTTCGGCAAACCGCTTGAAGCGTCCGAGCGCCATGCCTTCCTTGACCTTAGCCGGCCCCAGCACGCGGGCTGTTGCCTTGAATGCACCGCGCGTCTTAGGCCCGGCAATGCCATCGTCTTTGAGTTCACTGAACATCGGCGATGCCGGGGTGGGTTTTCGGCCAGGCGTTCTGTCGATACGGTGACGGTTCACGACATTGAGGCCGGCTTGCATGGCCTTGATGATGTCGCGGCTAGACTCACCGGGCTTGGGCTGGGCGAGCTCTCGTGCGAGGCCCAGCAACTGGTCTTTCATCGGCCCACCAACCGCTGTGTGCGTTGCTTTCTCGGCACCGTACTTGTCGTCGAAAAAGGCTTTCTCGATGCCGAACAATTTCTCGCGCTCGACGTCCGTTGATGCGTTTCTCCGAGCCAGCATGACTTGTCGGACATCACTTTCGGTCAGGTCGGTGGGGGATTTGTCGAGGATATCTTCCAGCGGGCTGTCTTGTTGGGTCAGGTCCGCAACTAATTCTTCTTGGTCCATTGGTTCGAGTTTCGATTTTGGCGCGCCGGGTTTCTGGTTTGGTTTGTCTTGGAAGATTTCCCGGATCTCACGTTGGCGCCCTTCCGTCCAATCCTTGAAGTCGTGCCCATATCCCTCAATTACGTCCGAGATGAACGAAAGTCCGTCGCCGGCGTTTGCCAAGCCATTGCGCAAGCGTTCGTCCAGAGAGGGCTCGTGTTTTTCCAACGCTTTTTCGAGCCGCGCTTTGGTTGCCGGGTCTTTGGGATCGTCTGTGTCCCGCATGGCATGAGCCACAGGGCCTAAGGATTTGATAACGTTGTGAAGTGTGTAGGTGTCTGGCGGAAGTTGGCGACGATCAAATACGCGTCCATGATATCTGTCGGTATCGCCTAGTGACAAACCAGCAGTTCCATCCTTTGCCATGTTCTGTCTTCGTGCCTGATGGTCGCCGGTGGCAATCTCAATCTCGATTTGGCTCAATTCCTTTTCCGTAAAGCGCCGCCCGAGTTGTTCTTCTGCGGCATCTTGAAGTCGCTCGCGGGCACCGGTGCCGACAATGCCCTCGTCGTTCGCAACCTGCCCAGCGATTTTGGCATAACGCGGGCTGATGTCGCTGATGGTTTTCCAGTAGGCGTTGGTATCGCCCGCATTAAGGTGCTTCTTAGCCGCATCCAGCACGGCCTGATGACGCGCACGCGTCGTCGTTTGCTCCGACATGGAACATCTCCTTTCCGATTTTCAGATTGAAAAAATTGGGCGCTAGTTGGTCAACTTGACGCCCAAGGTCCGGCAACGATTGATGGTCAGGGATCGATCTACCGGCAGGTCGATCCAGGAACAGACGAGTTTGTAAACGCGATCCCAAACAGGGTCGTCGAAGTTCAATAGACGGCGATCAAAGTAAAGTCTCAACGATAATGCCGTCAATGAGCATGTGCGCCGTTTCGCAATGCGGCACCGGAACGCTTTTCTTCGGGTTGCAGTATGCAAATTCATGCTTTCGACCCAAATACAACGTCTCTCGTGTATGGTCTTTCAGCAGCGGGTAGGGGCAAACATCTCCAACAGTTTTCGCAACGCACGTCCCCGCTGCCATGGCCCGCCGCATGAACGTATTCAAAGCGGATTCTTTCAATTCCGGTAACACGGCGAAGACACTGAAACTCACATGCTCCGGCGACATCAGTGGGTCTTTCAGGCGCAGGAGCAAATCTCCGGACGGAGGGATCATTTCCGGCAGTTGGACATGCAATTGGACGCTTTGCCCTGGTGAATTTCGTTTGCGGAGTGTGTTGCCCGCAGGTCGGTCCAGGCGCGCGAGAAAACCGACAGGTACGGAAAACCGGATACCACCGATTTCGTAATTCTGAACCCGAGGAATGCTGAGGTTGGGCGTGACTTTTCCATCGTTCGCCGCTGCCATCAGATCGACTGGCAGCAACCACGATAGCATCAAGAGCAAGAGGTGAAATCGTGTCATGGCCGCATAACCACCTTCGAAAAACGTAATGCGAGCATGGAAGTGGGCGCAGCAACTGTCAATAAATGAACCGAAAACACAACAAGCTCACTGAATTTTCATCCAGTGAGCTTGGTCGGATATCCGTTCCGATGCGGACGCACTTGTCCCGTTCACTAACTCAGGCTTATATTAATCGGTTCAAAACATCAAGTACATTTTCTTATTTTTGAAAAATAATAAGAAAATTTACCGAATTCCTCAAGTGCGATACTTATCCGATTTTGAATTTTTTCAGATTTGCAGGCACGCGGATGCCTTTCTTCAGGCGCGGATCGGGGATCGGTTTCCCGACCTCCTGAGTGATCGGCAGCACGCCGGCCCAGACATCCAGGTCGTAGTCGGGCTCATCATCGACGACGCCACCGTCGCGCACTTTGGCCACCACTTCGTCGAGCGTCATGCCCAAGACCGTGGTGCCCTTGACCTCCTGCATGGTGTTGGGGCGCACTTGGTCCTTGCGGCCGGGCACGATGCGTTCCATCAGCCCGTCCAGGTGGTGTTCCTTGGCTTCGCGGCCTTCGACCACTTCTGCTGTGCCAAACGCCATCACCGAACGGTAGTTAACGGAGTGGTGTAAGCCCGAGCGCGCCAGCACCAAGCCATCCAAATGGCTAATGGTCACGCAGACGGGAATGCCGGCTTTTTGCGCTTTGAGTGCTTGGCTGGCAGCGGAGCCGTGCCAATACAGCCGTTCGCCCTCGCGCCAGTGGATGGTCGGCGTGACGAAAGGTTGGCCGTCGATGACATAGCCGACATGGCAAAGCAGGCCGGCATCGATGATGGCGTGCACCACGTCTTTGTCGTAGGTGCCGCGGTTGTGCGCGCGACGCAGTTTGGTTTTCGGTGTTTTTGTATAGCTGTCGGTCATGGTGATGGTCTCATGCCTGATGTTGTTGCCTGATATTTGTCGAACGGACTGGAACCTATGCTAACATTGGACTATTAAAAAGGACCGATTTCAGTTATTTGATGGGGCCACTTTATGGTACGCACTTCGAAAGCGCCGTTGTTGGCGGTGGCTGTGGATCGCCAGTCCGACGAGCCAGCCTACCGACAGCTTTATAACCAAGTTCGCGCCGCCATTTTGGATGGGCGTTTGAAGCCGGGACGACGCTTGCCCTCGTCGCGCGGCCTAGCCAAGGATTTGGGCGTTTCACGCAACACGGTGCTGACGGCATTCGAGATGCTGCTGCATGAAGGCTATACGGAAAGCGGTATTGGGTCCGGAACCCGGGTTTCGGCGGTGTTGCCTGAGGCCTTGCTGTCGGCGCGCGACAGTTCGCAACGACCCGTGGATAAACCGGCCACGGTGTCTGGTGCAAGGATATCGCGCTTGGCGACCAGCCTCGATTCCATGCGTCAACGCACGCGGGCCGACCAGCGCACCTTCCGGCCCGGTCTGCCGGCGGTCGAGCACTTCCCGTGGAATGTTTGGGGTCGTCTGGCGGGGCGCGTGTGGCGCCATCCGCCGTCGGGCCAAATCGGCGGCGGCGACTTGGGCGGCTACCGACCACTGCGCGATGCCATTGCGGCCTATGTGGCCGCTGTACGTGGGGTCCGGTGCAGTGCGGCACAGGTGATGATCACGTCCGGTGCACAGCAAGGTCTTGATCTGGTGGCGCGGTTATTACTGAACCCGGGTGACCGGGTGTGGATGGAAAACCCAGGATACGCGGGGCTGCGCGGTGCGTTTACCGCGGCCGGCGCTGAAATCGTGCCGTTGCCGGTGGATGGTGAGGGGCTCAATGTCGAGGCAGGGCGTCAACGTGCGCCGGATGCCGTGCTGGCCGCCGTGACGCCCTCGCACCAATATCCCACTGGCGTCACCATGAGTTTGGCGCGCAGGCTAGAGCTCTTGGATTGGGCCCGCGAAGCGGGTGGTTGGATACTGGAAGACGACTATGACAGCGAATATCGCTACGCCGGCAAGCCGTTGTCTGCCCTGCAAGGCCTCGACGATACGGGGCGGGTGATCTATGTCGGCACGTTTTCGAAAGTGATGTTCCCGGCGCTCAGGCTCGGTTACGTGATCTTGCCCGAACCGCTGATTGCGCCGTTCAAGGCCATGTGTGCTGTGCTGACTGATGCGCCGGCGCTGGGGCTGCAACCGGTTTTGGCGGCGTTTATGGATGATGGCCACTTTGCCGCCCATGTGCGCCGCACCCGCGCGCTTTATGCCGAGCGGCAGCGCTATTTTCTGGGGGCATTGACGCGCATCGCCGGAGGCTTGCTGGTGGCGCAGTCGGATGAAGCGGGCATGCATATGGTCGTGCGTTTCGATGCCGGCCTGGATATCGGTGACAAGGAAGCGGCGGCTCGGGCCGACCGCGCCGGCATTTCGGCGCCGGCCTTGTCGGGGTATTACTTCGACAAAGCGGACGCGGAGGGACTGGTGTTGGGATATACAGGCTTTTCCGAAACCGAAATTGAGGCCGGCATCCGCCGGTTGGCGACGGCCATCGACCCTGATAGGATTCGCACCGATTTGGGGAGGAGCCACACATGACCACCATCGCGCACCGTCTGGCGGAACGCATTCACGCCGTAAGCTGGGATGATTTACCCGAAGAGGCCATCCACTGGGCGAAGATCGGAATTCTCGATACCATCGCCGTGACGCTTGCGGGCGCGACGGAAGAGTGCACGCGCATCGCGCTGGCGACGCCCGGCGTTGCCGAGGCACCGGGCCCAGCATTGATTTACGGGCACGAGCAACGCACGTCGGTGCTGGATGCGGCTTTGATCAACGGTGTGGCATCGCATGCGCTGGATTTCGACGACGTCAACAACCACATCGGCGGCCACCCATCGGTGCCATTGGTGCCGGCAATCATGGCGCTGGGCGACTGGCTGGATGTATCGGGCCGTGATGCGCTATTGGCCTACGTAACCGGCTTCGAAGTCGAGACCCGCATCGGGCGTGGCGTCAACCAGCACCACTACGAGAAAGGTTGGCACCCGACGGCGACGTTGGGGATTTTCGGCACCGTGGCTGCGGCCAGTCGATTGCTGGGGTTGGGCCTCGATCAAACTGCGACGGCACTGGGGTTGGCGGTATCATTGTCCAGTGGTGTGAAAGCCAATTTCGGCACCATGACCAAGCCTCTACATATCGGCCACAGCGTGCGCAATGGCCTTTTTGCAGCGCTTTTAGCGCGCGATGGTTTTACCGCCAATCAGGGCGCTTTTGAGCATCACCAAGGTTTCTTGAAAGTTTTCAACGGCGACGGAACCCACGATATGGAGCGCACTTTCGCCGAATGGGGACAGCCGTGGAACGTCGCGCAGCCGGGGCCGAACCTAAAGCAGTTCCCGTGCTGCGGATCCACCCACGGCGCGATCAACGCCATGCTTCGATTGCGCGCCGAACACGGGCTGCAACCCGACGATGTCGCCGATATCGAAGTCCTGACCACGCCCAGGCGCTTGCCGCACACCGATAACCCTAATCCTCGTACTGGGCTGGAGGCCAAATTCAGCATCCATTATGTGACGGCGCGGGCCTTGAGCGATGGGGCGGTGAAACTGGCGCACTTCGATGGCCAGGCCTTCGATGATGATGTGCCACGGGCCATCATGGGGAAGGTCAGGACTGGTATTCACCCAGACATGAACGACCCCGATCATGATGGTTATGGCGCCGAGGTGATCGTTACCACGAAGGACGAACGCGAACTCCGTCACCGTGTCGATACAGAGGTGCTTCGTGGACCAGAGTATCCCATGACCGAGCTGGAATTTGCCGGCAAGTTCACTGACTGCGTGTCCCGCGCGCTGCCGGAGAATGGTGTAGAGGCCTTGTACAGCATGCTGCAAGGCCTGGACGTCGTGGAAAGTTTGAGATCGGTTTCAGACTTCATTGCTGGCGATACATCGGCGACCCAAGCCGCAGAATAGAGCCCAATAAAAAACATCCGAGACGATCCTACAATCATCTCAGATGCTTCTAATCTCAAAAAAACGCGAAGCCGCGGCAATTGAGATGGTCCCCCCGGACAACTGGTTTGTCTCCTGCCAGTCATCGTCGGGTGTACCCGGTATTGAGGTATGATGTCGATAGAAAAATTTTGAGCAATCCATAGCTTTTAGCTATAAGGTTTTCTGTATGAAATTTTCTTTCGGGTGAGGCCTGATGCCGAAGTTCAATTTACGTAGATTGGAGATTTTCCGCGCCGTCTACATGGCCGGCAGTGTCAGTGGCGCAGCGCGTCAGCTGGGCATCTCGCAACCGTCTGTCAGCCGGCATCTAAAATACTACGAGCAGCAAATTGGGTTGCAGTTATTCAAGATGAGCAAAGGCAGGTTAGTGCCAATGCGTGAAGCCGATGAGTTGTACAAAGCAACGGCGGGCGTGTTTGATGAAGTTGATCACGTTGCGACGGCCATCGACCGGCTTCGGCGCGGGGATGGTGAAAGCCTGAGCGTGATGGTTTCTGGAACCATCATGTCTTCGGTCATGCCGTCGATTACCCAGATCATGTCTGAGTTGCGACCAGGCTTGCGGTTCGAATACCGTATTGGCAGCAGCGCCGAGCAAGCGCGAGCATTGCAGCTCGGGAATGTTGATATTGGCCTGAATGCTTCGGTGACCGAGATTTCCGGGGTTTTACGCACGCCCATCGCGAGTGCCTCATTAATGGTGCAAATGCATCACCAACATCCACTTGCGGCGCGGGATGTGATCTCGCTACGGGAATTATCGCAGTGGCCCAGTATTGGGGGGTTCCCCGACGGCCCCATGTCGCGCCTGATCCGTCCGTACCTGGATGCGGCAGGCGTCGATTTGACGCACAATGTCTGTGTGGATTTCAACCCCATCATGCCGCAAATGATTGAGGCTACCCGCGGAATCAGTCTGGTGGGAAGTTTGTCGGTGCTCGCGGACACCACGAAGAATACGGTCGTTCGTCCATTAGAGGACGATATCCGGTATGATTTTTCCGTGTTTACGCTCGAGAGTGGCCGTGACAGTCAGACACTGCGCGAGTTTGTTACCATAGCCAAGTCAGCTGTCGAAAAGGCGATCAGTAGCGTTTCGCTCGACGCGGCTTAGCCTTCGGCTTTCATCATCACGTATTCACCCGGTGCGTCGCACAGTGGCTTCAACTTGCCGTCGCCCGGCTTGCGCGCTGGTATCATGGCGTTGCCGGCACGCTCCTTGGCCCAGGAATCCCAGTTTGGCCACCACGAACCGACGTGTTCTTCGGCGCCATTCAGCCATTCGTCGGCGCTACCGCTCAGGTCATCATTGGTCCAATGGCCATATTTGGGTTTGGCCGGCGGATTGACGACACCAGCAATGTGCCCGGACCCGGCCAGAACGAAGCGGGTTGGGCCAGAGTAGATCTGGGTCGGTGCATAGGCGGATTTCCACGGTGCGATGTGGTCCTCACGGGTTGCGACGATATAAGTCGGCACCTTGATGGTGCTGAGATCAATTTTCACGCCGGCCAGTTCCAGACCACCGGGTTCGATCAGCTTGTTTTCAAGATACATTTTACGCAGATAGAAACTGTGCATGGCCGCCGGCATGCGGGTTGAATCGGAGTTCCAGTAAAGCAGGTCGAACGGAAATGGATCCTTGCCCAACAGGTAGTTGTTGATGACGAACGACCAGATCAGATCGTTAGAGCGCAGCATATTGAAGGTGGTGGCCATCTCGGAGCCTTCGAGATAGCCGCGTTCTTCCATTTTTTCTTCCAGGCTAGAAAGTTGCGCTTCGTCGATGAAGATACCCAAGTCGCCGGCTTCGGTGAAATCCACCATGGTGGTGAAAAAAGTCGCCGAATTGACCCGCTTATCCTGCTTTTTGACGGTCAGATAGGCCAAGGCGCTGGCCAACAAGGTGCCGCCGATGCAGTACCCGATCACGTTGGTTTTTTTCTCGCCGGTGGCTTTTTCGATGGCGTCTAGCGCCGCCACGGGGCCTTCGAGCATGTAATCGTCGAAACTCTTCGCGGCGAGTTCCGCGTCCGGGTTGACCCATGAGATCACGAAGACGCTGTGGCCCTGGTCTGTGGCCCATTTGATGAACGAGTTCTTCTCGCGCAAATCGAGAATGTAATATTTGTTGATCCACGGCGGAATGATCAGGAGCGGAGTCTTGACCGTTTCCTCGGTGGTCGGATTGAATTGCAGCAACTCCATCAGGTCGTTGCGGAAAACAACCTTGCCCGGCGTCGTGGCGACGTTTTCACCGACTTGGAAGGCATCCGGGTCGGTCATCTTGATGCGCAATTGACCGTCAGAGTTTTCCATATCGGCAATCAGGTTTTCCAGACCCTTCACCAAGTTTTCGCCGCCTGATTCCATCGTCGCACGCAGGACTTCAGGATTGGTCATGACAAAGTTAGAAGGTGACAAGGCATCGGTGAACTGACGGGTATAGAAGTCCACTTTCTCGGCGGTTTTCTTATCCATGCCGTCAACGGCGCTGACTGATGATTGCATCCAACGCGACGTCAGCAGGTAGGATTGCTTGACGAAATCGAACACTTGGTTGTCGGCCCAAGCATCGTCCCGAAACCGGTGGTCATCCTTGGCCGGCGTCACCATCGGCCCAACATCGGCGCCCATCATGCGTTGCGTCGTAGTTTGCCAGAGCGACAGATAGTCGCTCCAAAGGTTCATGCTTGATTCCATCATCTTGGCAGGGTTGGCCATCATTTGGCGGGACAACTCCATGAACGCTTCGCTGACGTTCATCGGATCTGTATCGGGCAAGCTCCCAGACGCCATTTGGCGGTTGACGAATTCAGCCACCAATTTCTGGCTACGTTCAGCGATAGACGCCATGGATTTTGACATCTCAGTAGGGTCGGGCAGGGAAGCGGCGTTGCCAGATTGATCGTCCATCAGATAATCCTTTAAGATTGCTTGCAAATCGATGTTGGCGCGTAGACACTGCGATAGCGTTTGCAAAGGCTTAACTATTTGAAAGCATCATGAAAATCAAGCAAAATGCTGCAAGTGCGAGATAACGCGAGTTGGCCGGCCACGTGTTGCTGTGGCGATAGGCTTACGGCAGCTTGATTAAGGGGAGCGGCAGGCATGCCAACAAAGACGTTTAAAATTACCGTATCGCGCGGCACCAGTCTGGTTGCCGCAGGGCTTTTGTTATCGGCGTGTTCGCAGGTGCCGGATGCCGCCAACCCGGTTGAATGGTATAACAATACCGTGGAATTCTTCTCCGGTGACGAACAGGCCGGACAAGATCAAGCTGCGGCGAAAGGCCAAACAGCTGAGGCCAAAGCACGTACGCTTCCCGCTGATAATTCACAATCCGCCAGCCAAGCGCAGGCGTTTCCAAAACTGAATACAGTCGACCGTCAGGCGGAGTACGAAGCCGCCCGCAAGAAGGGCGGCCTTGTCGCCGATGTGGAGGGACGCAAGTATGCGCCGGCCATTGCACGTCAGGGCGAGCCGAGCACGCGCCTAGCCGAAGCGCCGCCGGAACCACCAAAGGCGGGCGCATCCGCGGCGGCGCAGCCTGCGCCGAACGCAATGCCGAAGACACCTGTCATTTCATCTACCGATCTTGCGGCCGTTCCGGCAGCAGGGTCGAGCGCAGGCGGATTGCCGACAACTGCGGAGCAACAGGCCTTTGAGGCGCGCTTGCGCAAGCAATTGGCTGAAATTAAGGCCCGCGCCGGGCAGCCCGGACCGTCGCTGCTGCGCACCGACAGCACCGTGATCGCGTCGTTGGCGCCGGACCAGTTCGGTACCGTCGTGATATCGTCGTCTGGTATCGAGAGCGGCACTCAGTCGGCTGCGATGGCGACTGAGCCGATGATAAACACCGGCGGCGGGGTGTCGTATCTGGAACGTCAGCCGCGTGCACTGGCGTCAGGCGCCACACGGATTGCGACGATCCAGTTTCCCAATGGCTCCGCCAATCTATCGTCCAATGATCGAAAGATTTTGGCCAGTGTCCGTCAATTGCAGCGCGAACGCGGCGGTCGTATCCATATCATCGGCCATGCATCCAGCCGCACTCGCACCATGGACCCGGTCCGCCACAAGATGGTCAATTTCAAAGTCTCCGTGGAGCGTGCGAATGTGGTTGCTCGCGAGTTGATGCGCATGGGCTTCAAAAAAGACGAACTACTTGTGGACGCGGTATCGGATACGGAGCCGGAGTTTTACGAGTTCATGCCGTCCGGTGAAGCCGGTAACCGGCGTGCGGAGATTTATCTGGAAGGCTGATCGAGGGCGATCATTCGCGTCATGATTTCGCCGCAATGGCGACATAGGATTGGACTTCGGTGAATTGACTTGAGGCTGCCGACACCATCTGGCATGTGAGCATCATGGAACGAGAATTTCACAAAATCAGGCGCCTGCCGCCTTATGTCTTCGCAGAAGTCAACGCCATGAAGGCGCGTGCGCGCGCTGCCGGCGAGGACATCATCGATTTCGGTATGGGCAATCCGGACCAACCGCCGGCAGATCATATTGTCGAAAAGCTGCGCGAGACGGTGCTCGACCCCAAGGTCCACCGCTATTCTAATTCCCGCGGTATTCCGGGGCTAAGGAAGGCCCTATCTGGCTATTATGCGCGACGCTTCGGGGTTGAGGTTGATCCCGAAAAGGAAACCATCGTGACGCTCGGCTCCAAAGAAGGGCTAGCCAACCTATCGTCTGCGATTACGTCGCCGGGTGATCTGATATTGGTGCCGAACCCGAGCTATCCCATCCACCAGTTTGGATTTATCATTAATGGCGCGGCAGTACGCAATATTCCGGTCGAGCCAGGGCCGGAGTTCATGGCAGCACTGGAACGCGCCGTTCAGCACAGCGTGCCGAAACCAACCGCTCTGGTGCTCAATTATCCCAACAATCCGACAGCTATCGTTGCGGATTTGGATTTCTATGAAGAGGTGGTGGATTTTTGCCGTCATCACAGCATTTACATTCTTTCCGATCTCGCGTACTCGGAAGTGTTTTTCGATATTGCTCCGCCGCCCTCAATCCTGCAAATCCGTAAGGCTTGGGACGTTGCGGTGGAATTTACGTCACTGTCCAAGACCTATTCCATGCCCGGCTGGCGCATCGGCTTTGCCACCGGCAATCAGCGTTTGATCGCCGCGCTGGCGCGGGTGAAATCGTATCTCGATTATGGTGCGTTTACGCCGATCCAAGTGGCGGCGGCGACGGCACTGAATGGACCGCAAGATTGCGTCGATGATGTCCGCGCGCTCTACAAGGAACGCCGTGATGTGCTGGTGGAGGGCATGGCCGCCGCCGGTTGGGAAATACCCGCGCCGCCGGCGACGATGTTCGCTTGGGCGCCGATCCCGGAAAAATTCCGTGACATGGGCTCATTGGAATTCTCAAAACTCTTGCTCGAGAAAGCACAGGTCGCAGTCGCGCCGGGTATTGGCTTTGGTGAACACGGCGAGGGGTTTGTGCGCATTGGATTGTGCGAAAACACGCACCGCACACGTCAGGCAATCCGCTCGATCAAAGCATTGTTGGGTACGGGCGGGGTACGTAAGAAAGCGCGTACAGTAGGTAAAGAGGCCGCCGAATGACCCTTCCCTTAAAGATAGGTGTTGCTGGGCTTGGCACCGTTGGCGCTGGCGTGGTCAAGTTGCTGACGGCAAACCACGATCAATTGACGGCGCGTTGCGGTCGTCCTCTGATCGTCACTGCCGTCTCTGCCCGTGATCGATCCAAGGATCGCGGCATCAATGTCGATGGTATGGCGTGGCACGATTACGCTCGCGACCTTGCCGCCGATGACAATGTCGATGTTGTGGTGGAATTGATCGGTGGCGAAGATGGTATCGCCAAAGATTTGGTGGAGACAGCTATCCACCACTCCAAGCACGTCGTTACTGCAAACAAGGCGCTGATCGCGCACCACGGTACAGCACTGGCGCGCGCCGCCGAGAGCAAAGGCCTTAGTCTTGCTTACGAGGCCGCCGTTGCCGGGGGGATTCCAATCATCAAGGCGCTTCGTGAGGGATTGGCTGCGAACCGTGTCGAGCGGCTCTACGGTATTCTTAACGGGACCTGTAATTATATCCTCACCGACATGGCCGGATCGGGTCGTGAGTTCGACGACATTTTGGCGGAAGCTCAGGAACTCGGTTACGCCGAGGCCGATCCGAGTTTCGATGTGGACGGCATCGATGCTGCGCACAAGCTGGCTATTCTGGCTTCGGTAGCGTTCGGCACCGAGTTGGATTTCGACAATGTCTATGTCGAGGGCATCCGCCACGTCTCGCCCCTGGACATCGAATTCGCGCACGAGCTCGGGTACGGCATCAAGCTTCTGGGCGTTGCCGCACGGGTACCGGAAGAGCGCGGTGGTGGCATCGAGCAGCGCGTGCACCCGTGCATGGTTGCCCTGGATGCGCCGATCAACCACGTATCGGGCGTGTTCAATGGCATCGAGGTGGCTGGTGATTTTGTCGACACCACGATCTACGAAGGCCGAGGTGCGGGCGAGGGACCGACAGCGTCGGCTGTGGTTGCGGATTTAGTGGATATTGCGCGCGGTAACAATGTTCCGACGTTCGCGGTCAAGGCGGAGAAACTAAAACCCGCCCAAACCATCCCCATGGGCAAGCGCAAGGGCGCTTATTACATACGGTTCATGGTGGTCGATAGGCCGGGCGTGTTTGCCGACATCGCTGCGGCGCTTCGCGACAACGAGGTGTCCATGGAATCGGTGCTGCAACGCGGCCGCGCACCGGGCGAGCAGGTGCCAGTCGTCATGACCGTGCACGAGACCGAAGAAGATGCGATGCAGCGCTGTGTTCAAGCCATTGCGGCACTGGATGCCGTGGTCGAACCGCCGAGACTGATACGCATCGAAGACATTTAAGCGTCGGCCATGCGTGAGGCCGCCGCAGCTCTTAGCCAAATGGAATCTCAATCCATTGTCCACCATACCCCTTGCGGCGATGGACACATGGTCTGGCACGAGTGGGGTGCAGGCAAGCCGCTGATATTGCTGCACGGCGGTTCCGGGTCATGGACCCACTGGGTGCGGAATATTCCGATATTGAAACAGCGCTACCGTGTGATCTGCGCTGACACGCCGGGACTGGGCTCGTCGGCCATGCCACCAGGCGTTTTCTCATCCAAACATTATCCGGAAAGCATGCGCATGCTAGCTGGTGTTTTCGCCGAAGGTCTGGACGAAATTATCGGCGTGGCCACACACTACCATCTTTGCGGATTTTCCATGGGCTCGATTGCGGGCGCGTATCTGGCCGCTGCTCAACCGGATCGGGTTCAAAGCTTTACGTTGGTTGGTGCGTCCTCATTCGGGATACCGTGGAAAGGCCTTGATCGGCGGCTCGAAGCGATGACCGACGCGATGGGCGAAGCGGAGCGCATGGAAGCACAACGCCGCAATCTACGAATTATCATGACCCACGGCGAGGCGGATGAGTTTGCGGGTTATGTGCAACTTAAGAACGTCGAGCGGGCTCGGATACGTTCCCACGGTTTACCGTACTCGGATACCATCATGCAGGCGTTGCCGCAGGTGCGCGCGCCGTTAGCGGGCATCTGGGGCCGCCACGATGTCTATGCGCAACCGAATTTAGACGAGGCCATTCCCGGCATCCTTCGGACATGTGACCCCGATGCGTTCTATGCCGTTGTCGAAGATGCGGGACATTGGGTAATGTATGAAACACCAGATGCCTTTAATGCTCGCCTTACGGACGCAATCGAGGCTAGTACCTGTAGGTAATGCCCAGCACCAAGTCGGTCGTGGCGTAGTCCGCTGTGATGGTATCTCCATTGCCGAAGGGCCCGTTTTCGACTTTTCCAAGATCTTGATATCGCCCTTCCATCCGGAAATGCCAGTTGGTTTTCCACAGATAATGAAAACCAGCCATCAGCGCCCAGGATAACTCATTATTTCGACTGTCTTGAGAGACCCGCGTGAAGGCGACAGAGCTGAGATCTCGGCGAACTGCCTGACTCCAGTGCCGGGCAATACCGACACCGGCACCCAAATAAGGTTTGAATTTTCTCCACTGGTAGGGAAGGTCATAGTACCCGTTGACCATGCCGCCATAGGTCCCGATTTCATTCATGTATCCCTGTAGCGCGCCCCCGGCTGTGCCGCGATAATCAAGATCGAACCGGTAACGCAGAAAAAACTCAAACTCCGAGCGAATGGGAATGCCGTGTCGGCTCCAATCGTACCCAACAGCAAGGCTGTTTCCACCGACCCAATCTTCATCTCGACGCTCCTGAAGGCCAGTAATATTCGTGACTTCAGGGTCGTGAATGGTGGAATATCCGCCAACGAGACTTGCACTGAAATAGATCCCGCTGCCGTTCGTGTTCGTCGGTATCTCAGTGGTGCTCCTCGTCTGAGCGCCAGGAACTGCATTGGTATTGGAGGCTGTTGTTTTAATCAGTGGCGCCGCGCGACTCGCCGGAGAGGTCGATGGGGCAACTGAGTTCGGTGCCGTTTGTGCACCTTGGGCACGCGGCGAGGCGGCAAAGGGATGCGGCTGGTTTAGAAAATAATTGAAGTCATAGAGACCTGCAGCGTTTGCAGCCGATCCAAGAGCGTATAGGCTGAATATGCCCGCACAAGCTGCTGTCCATGTCCGAATCATAGAACCACCATTACATCCAG
>JABIPG010000235.1 GCA_018698795.1 Rhodospirillaceae bacterium | reverse complement strand
CTTCGCTTGGTTGCATCAGCACCATGGGCGAGCCGTGGGATACGAACAGCGCGGGTTGTTTCGACATGGGGACTCCTGCATTGGCGGGAAATCGGATAGCAGCCCTAATATAGTAACGACAGGCGCATCGACAACCGCAACAAATCGTGATCCAGGATGCGTTTTTTTATGCTATCGCGGTTCGCGCTTGGGCTATACTTCGCAGCCCATTTCGGGCTGGAAATCAGAGCTTATGGATATCATCAGAAGTGCCATTTTCAAGCCCATGACCGTCGTCGCGGCGGTGTTGATCGTCATTGTATTGGGCGTGGTTTCCATTCGTACGATCCCGATCCAACTCACCCCCGATGTGAACCGTCCGGTGCTGGTGATTTTGACCTATTGGGGAGCCACCGCGCCGACCGAGGTTGAACGCGAAGTTACCAACCGGATCGAGCAGCAGCTTTCCGGCATCGAAGGGCTGGAAATTATGTCCAGCCAGTCGCAATTGGGCCGCTCGCGCATTGTCTTGGAGTTCAACACCGGCACCAATATGGACCGCGCCTTCATGCTGGTATCAAACCGCTTGAATGCCGTTTCAGACCTGCCCGAAGAAGCGCGCGAGCCACGTATCCGAACCTCAACCTCCGACGATGTGCCTATCGCACGCTTCGCGCTGACCCGCACAGACAGCAACGCCCGACCGATCGAGCAATACGGCACTTTCGTTGATGACGTGGTCGTAGATCGGCTGGAGCGCGTGCCCGGCATTTCTCAAATCTCGGCCTCGGGCGGTAGCCGGCGCGAGTTGCAGGTGATCATTCATCCCGATCAAGTGGCGCGGTACCAGCTGACAATCCCGAAAGTGGTGGCGGCGCTTCGTGCCGCCAATGCGTCTATCACCGCAGGCGCCATTGATGAGGGCAAGCGGCGCTATATCGTGCGCACCGATTCCGAGACCGCGAGTGTCGAGCGCGTGCGCGATGTGGTGATCAGCACCTTCTTCGACGATGCCAGCCAACGCCTTGTCAACGTGACAATCGCCGATGTCGGCGAGGTGGCGTTCGGCTATAAGGAACCCACCAGCCGCCGGCGCTTCAACGGTGAGCCGATGATCCGCCTCAATGCCATCCGCGACGGCGGCGCCAACGTGGTCTCGACCATGGCCGGACTGAAGGCGGCGATGGCGGAATTGAACCAAGGCATCTTGCCGCGCGAACGTTTAAAGCTCGAGATTTTTTACGACGAGACCCTCTACATCAATTCAGCCATTTCTTTGGTGAAGCAAAACATCTACGTCGGCGGCACGCTGGCGGCGCTGATTTTGTTGATGTTCCTGCGATCGGCGCGGGCAACGCTGATTGTCGGCATCGCCATTCCCGTCTCCGTCATTGGTGCGTTCGTCGCCATGGCGCTGTTGGGGCGTTCGTTGAACGTGATCTCGCTCGCCGGTATCGCGTTCGCCATCGGCATGGTGGTCGATGCGGCGATTGTGGTGCTGGAAAACATCTACCGGCACCGCGAAATGGGTAAAAGCCCGTCGGAGGCGGCGCTTATCGGCGCCCGGCAGGTTTGGGGTGCGGTGATGGCGTCGGCACTGACCACGGTGGGCGTGTTCGTGCCGTTGTTGATCCTGGATTTGCAGGCCGGGCAGTTGTTTCGCGATATCGCGGTGGCGATATCCGTATCTGTGTTGTTGTCGTTGCTGGTAGCAGTGACGGTCATTCCAGCGCTGGCCAACCGATTGCTGGTGAACGGCGGTGCACAAAATATGGGTGCGCGTCTGCGAATACCGGGCGTTGATTTTCTGGCGGGCGGGTTCGTACGTTTGGTGATGGCCTTTACCGGTGCTGTCGTTCGCCGCCGTTTTTTCGCACTGATGATGGTGGTCGGTGTTTGCGGCACCACGGGATTTGCCACGTATCTGATGCTGCCAAAGCTGGACTACCTGCCCGACGGCAACCGGAATTTCGTCTTGGGGCGTATCCAGCCGCCGCCCGGGTTCAATCTGGAGACCACCTACGCCACGGCGGAGCGCATCGAGGCGGCCGTGAAACCTTATTGGTCTCGGATCAATGGTGGCGAAACCAAGCCAGGCGATCCGCCGACGATCTCCAATTTTTTCTTTTTGGCATTTCGAAATTTCACGCTGATCGGCGCGTCCAGCGACGACGTATCGCGGGCTGGTGAGTTAGTGCCGTTGATCCAACGCGCGGTGCGAAGCGAGCCTGGTATGCGCGGCATCATCGCGCAGTCGTCGATCTTCGGGCGGCGCATTGGCGGCGCCAGGGTGATCAACCTGGATATCTCGGGTGACCAACTGGATGATATATTGAGTGTTGGCCAGCGCGCCAACGGGTTGCTGCGGCGCGCACTACCGCGTGCCGAGGGCAATCAGGTGCGCATCCGCCCGGGGCTGCAACTGGCCGCGCCCGAGGTCCGCATTGTCCCCGACCTGCAACGCCTGGCCGCCGCCGGCATGACGGCGCGCGATCTCGGTCAAACCATCGATACCTTGAACGAAGGCATGCGTATCGCCGAAATCAATGTTGGGTCCAGGCGAATGGACCTGACCCTGAAAGGCCCCGATCGTGCGGTAACGGCAACCCAGGGCATCGACAATCTGCCGATCGTCACCGGTGTCGGCAAGGTGGTGCCGACCAGCTCACTGGCGGATATCGAAGTCACCATGGGGCCGTCTGCAATTCGGCACCTGGACCGGGCGCGAACTGTAACCATGCGCATTCGCCCGGCTAAGACGATGCCGTTGGAGGTGGCCATCGACAAGGTGCGGACCGAGATCATTGGCAAACTGGACGCGCAAGGCCTGCCGGACGGTATCAAGCTGCGGCTTTCCGGAGCAGCCGATAACCTGACCAAGACCTGGGAGGCGCTGCAGTTCAATATGTTGGTTGCGGGCATGATCGTTTATCTGCTGATGGCGGTGCTGTTTCAGAACTTGCTTTACCCGCTGGTTATTATGCTCTCGGTGCCGCTGGCGACGGCGGGCGGTGTTGCGGGTTTGGCTATTCTCAACCTGTTCGTCGATCAGCCGTTGGATATGCTGACCATGTTGGGGTTCGTGATTTTGGTGGGGATTGTTGTCAACAATGCGATTTTGCTGGTGGATCAGACCCTACAACACTTACGCCACGGTGGCATGACTCCGCACGACGCGATTTTGGAAGCGACCCGCGACCGCATGCGCCCGATCTTCATGTCGTCGCTGACATCCATCTTCGGGCTGTTGCCGCTGGTGGTGGTGCCCGGCGCGGGTTCGGAGCTTTATCGCGGCCTGGGCACGGTGGTCTGCGGCGGCCTGACGCTGTCTGCGTTGCTGACGCTGACCATCATTCCGCCCATGCTGGCGTTGATGCTGCGCACATCCGCGCCGGAGAAACACAAAGCGGATGGCGCGGTGCCGGAACCGGCGGAATAGCCCCGCGCCACCTTATGCTCACGAGTAGCTGACTCCGTTTTCGCCCGAATCATTGCTGGTGCTGACAGCCAACAACTTGCCGTTCAACCGAAACAGCGTGCGGATGGTGATCGCCTGCAACAGCAAGATTGGTGTTAGTAAAATGAAATAGATGACTGAGAATTTCACCACCAGGTCGGTCGCCACCAGGCCCGCCGACAAGAAGAACATGCCGAACACCACCAGCCCAACGCCCGGACAAATCAGTGCGTAGGTGGCGGGGTTTTTCTCGTTACCGTGGATGAAATCATCGAAATACCCAAGCCGTTCCAATGCCGCGTGGCCGAGAAAGCCGATCAATAACTGCACCGACAGGAATACGGTGATGAGGATCAGGTAGTCCGCCGGCACGGATGGTGCGCCGAAATGATGCGCTAAACCGTGCTGCAGGCGGATCAGGCCGATGCCGGTGACCGTCAGGATCGGGATCAGAATCCAGATCGAGCCCGCCGCCGCCCGGCTGAGACCGTGCTCGAAGATACCGCGAAGCCCCAAGATCAATTTCGCCGCCGCCAGGAACAACGATACGGTGATGAAGAAAATCGCAAAGATCATCGCGATTGCAGCAACGACTTTGATGGTGCTCATGGCGGCGGGGGCCGCAAAACCGACACCGATCATGGCGAAGGCGAAGCTCGGTACCAACATGCCGAAGTGCGCCGTCTCACTCGACCCCAAGCCGCCCGAAACCGCGACGCGGGTGAAAAACCGGCGGAATAGCATCAGCGCATAGACGGCAACGCCGGCAAAGGCCAAAAGCGCGGCTGGGAACATGTATTCAACGATGGACCAAAGCCCCGGCACGAACAGCGCGCCCAGCGCAAATGACACGTTGATGGTCATTGCGTAAGTCAGGGGCATGGCCATCAGCATCACTTCGCCCGGCCCCTTGAGCAGGTTGTCGTAGGCCGGTGTTGCCCGAAATTCGCGGTATTCGACGATGTTCCAAATCAATGTACGGAAATGCTGGACGGCGAAAAACACCACCGCCATGAGCGCCAGCACGATCAAGGCCTGGATCGCCAGGGTGCTGATTTGAAGCTGGGCGTAAATGTGTTCGAAGGTGACGATGGGGGCGCCCTTGTGCGGCACCATGAAGGTCAGATAGACGAAAAACGAAATGGCCAGCCCGCCGTTGCCCAGCGCGGCCAGAAAGAAGCTTGGGTTATAGGTTTCACCCAGGTGATGACGATATCGCATGAGAGGACTCCGATGTTCACGATACCCTTGAGTCCCACCTCCAACGTGCAGGTAATATCTCACGACCGGGCGATGCCGGCAGTGACTAAGTCACGTTCGCAAATACGTTGAGGTTTCGACGCTACGCCTGCACGCCGTAGGCCCAGGGTGCGAATTCATCTTCACCAACACCCAGCGCTTCGCTTTTGGACGGCGCGCCCGATGCGATGTCGAGGATAGCCTGGAAAATTACCGCCCCCATTTGATCAAGCGTGGCGGTGCCGTCGATGACGGGGCCGCAGTTGATATCCATGTCACCGCTCATTTTCTCGAACATCGGCGTGTTGCTGGCAAGCTTGATGGTCGGCGATGGGTATGAGCCATAGCACGATCCGCGCCCCGTGGTAAAGCACACCAAATTGGCGCCGCCGGCGATCTGGCCAGTAGCGGATACCGGATCGAAGCCCGGCGAATCCATAAACACCAAGCCGCGTTCCTCAATGGGTTCGGCGTATTTGTAGGCGGCCATGAAACCGCTGGAGCCGCCCTTTTTTGCGCCGCCCAATGATTTCTCAATCACATTGGCAATGCCGCCGGCGTTGTTGCCGGGCGATACCTGGCCGTTAATCTGGGTGTCGGTGCCGACGGTATATTCAAGCCACCAGTTCATGCGATCGACGATAGTCTGCCCGACCTCGGGTGTGGCGGCGCGCGCCGTCAAGGTGTGTTCAACACCGTAAAGCTCCGTCGTCTCGGACAGAACCGCCGTGCCGCCGTGGCGGACCAGGATATCCATGGCCTTGCCCAATGCCGGGTTGGCGGAAAGGCCGGAAAACCCGTCCGAGCCGCCGCATTGCAAACCGATGGCGATATGCTCGGCGGAGCAGGGCTCGCGCGTCACGTTGTTGGCTTCCTCCAGCATTTCGCGGATCATCGCTTTGCCCTCAGCAATGGCCGCTGCGGTGCCGCCGACGTCCTGCATGGTGAGGGATTTAAGGGCCTTGCCGGCAGCCAAGCCGGTGTCTTCGAAAAACCGGCCCAGGTTGTTGCGCTCGCAGCCCAACGCACAGACCAGCGCACCGGCCAGATTCGGGTGGCGGATATAGCCCGCCAGCGTGCGGTGCAAAATGTCCATGGGCTCACCGGTCATTTCCATGCCGCAGCCGGTCTCGTGCACGAACGGGATCACGCCATCGACATTGGGATAATCTTCCAGGCGTTCTTCGTCGAAGTAGGCGGCAATTTTGCGCGCCACGGTGGCCGAGCAATTCACGGTGACAAAAATGCCGATGTAGTTGCGCGTCGCCACACGCCCGTCGGCGCGTTTGATGCCCATGAATTGCGCGCGCTCGCTTTCGGGCAAAATATCACTCGGCTGATAATCGCGGCAAAACGCATAGTCCTTATCGACGTTGTCGAACAGCACGTTGTGGCTGTGCATCCAACTGCCGGGTTCGGTGTCCTCGGATGCGTAGCCGATCACGGTGTTGTACTTAAGCACCGCGTCCCCCTTGGCCATCGCGCGCGTCGCGATCTTATGGCCCGCCGGCACGTCATGCAGGGTGGTCACATCCTCGTCGCCGACGAGCGTCCCTTGCACAATCTCGCTCCGCGCCACGACAACATTATCCGCGTCATCCAACCGGATGACCGGTGAGTTTCTTCGCATGGGTATCTTCCCCTCTATTCCGCCGCTTCGCGGTAGCTGTCGATGGTCGGGCAGGTGCAGACTAGGTGCCGGTCGCCGTAGACGTTATCGACGCGGCCGACGGGCGGCCAGTATTTGTCTTCGTGCAGTTCCTCAATCGGGAAGTAGGCCAACTCTCGCGAGTAAGGGCGGTCCCAATCTTGGTTGAACAGCAAGTGGTGGCTATGCGGGGCGTTGGTCAGCACGTTGTTTTCCGCATCGACCTCACCGCGCTCGACGGTGGCGATCTCTTCGCGGATTTGGATCAGGGCGTCGCACAATCGGTCGATCTCGAACAGCGATTCACTTTCCGTCGGCTCGAT
>JABIPG010000077.1 GCA_018698795.1 Rhodospirillaceae bacterium | reverse complement strand
GATCGATTTCCACCGGTGTCGGTTTAGCTATGCCCGATTTGGATTGACCAGCGACGGGTTCCGGCTCAACCACGGCTTGCTCGCGCTCCTTGGCATCGAACATGGCATTGAAACTCGCTTGATCTTGCAATTGAACGATGCCGTTCACCGCCACAACGGCGGAGGCCACCTGAACCTTGCCGCTCAATTCCGGCCGGGCAGCGACCAGTTTCTCAATATCGGAACACACCGCAGCGCATGTTGCATCCGCCTGCTCCGTATCGCGTGAGCCAAATACAATCAGACAGGCACCACCTTCGACCATGCGTAGATTGTCTTGGGCGCTGAGGTGACGACGCACGATCGAATCGACAGCCTTCAGAAATTCTTTGACGTGCTTGAGCGGGACACTCTCCGCCAACTCGTCGAACCGCAGCACCCGAACCCTTCCGATCATCGCCTCGCCGCGCTGTTTCACCAGGCGTTGCACGTTGCGCTCCAGCCCTTGCATATCCAGGGCTTTGGGGCCTTCAGCGGCTTTCTCTTTTGGCGTTTCTAGCGGCTGTGATTGGCGCGAAGAGGGTTTGGCTCGCGGTTTTTCAGGCGCCGGCGCATCTTCCTCTTGCTCGACAGAGAGGAGCTTCGAGACTGAATCGACCGCCGATCTCAGAAAGCTTTTTTTCATCACTCACAAAATCGCCTACGGGATTATTCATCTTAAACCCGGGTAGCAGCGACCTGCTCGCGCACCATCAACCCTTCGGCACGATCAAGGCGTCCAACGCACAACCACCCTTTGGCAATGAAAGATACGGGTTGATGTCGAGGCTGTCCAACGTATCGGCGTTTTCTGCGGCAAATACCGATACCCGCGACAAGGTCTCCGCCAGGTCATCAAGATCGACTGCCGGTCCGCCGCGCGCGCCCGTCAACACATCGAACGATTTGATTTCACGGATCATGCGCGCAGCTTCATCGACACCAAACGGGGCGAGACGGAAAGTGACATCTTTCAACACCTCTACAAAAATACCGCCGAGACCAAACATCACTACCGGGCCGAAGGTTGGGTCTGAATTGACACCAATTACCGTCTCCACGCCCCCCGAAACCATTTCACAAACCACAACGCCATCGATGCTTGCATCCGGCGCGTGTTCCTTGGCGCGCGCGATCAAGGTGTCAAAGCCATTGCGCACGGCGTCGTCGCCCTCAACGCCGACCAGCACGCCGCCGATCTCGGTCTTGTGCTGGATATCAGGCGACGCAATTTTCATCACCACAGCGCCCGGCATCTCCGCTGCGTTCGAAACCGCGCTGTCAGCGTCAGTGACCAGCGCTTCGCGCACCACCCCAATCCCGTTGCTGGCAAGCACGCGTTTCGCCTCAACTTCGCTGACAGCCATTTCCGGCACGCTCAAGGCATCGGATGGTGCAGCCAACGGTGCTGCGCCTTCGCCACGATCGAAGCTCTCACGGATTTTGCACAAGGCGGCGATACTGGCGACCGCGCGGTCGGGCGTATCGAATACGGTATGCCTTTCGGCCTCGTAACGCCTGGCGACGTCTTCGGGCATGATGATGTTGAGCGAGATCGCCTTGTTGGGCGTCGCCTCGTGCACGCGGGCGAAGTACGGCAGCAAAGTATCCGCGACCTCATGGCTGCCCGATACCGGTGTCAGAAACGATGCCACCGCGTCGCAATCGGTTTCGTTCAGGATAATTTCGTGCGTGATCGGCACAAAGCTCGGGTCTTCCATCGCCGTCGCAGTGATATCCACCGGATTGCGAACGGCGGCGAAAGGCAGCATCTCGGCGATTTTTTTCTGCGCGGCATCGGGTAATTCCGGCACTTCAAGGCCATGTTTGATGGCGCTATCTGCCATCTGCACGCCAACGCCGCCCGAAATGGTCAAAATCCCAAGCTTCCGGCCTTCCGGGAAAACGCCCATCTGGCAGGCATAAGCGACGTCCATCATTTCATCGGTGGTGTCGGCGCGGTAGACACCGTATTGCTTAAGCATCGCATCGACCACGGCATCGGACACGGCCAGCGATGCGGTGTGGGATTTCGCAGCCTCGGCACCGGCCTCGGTGCGACCAACCTTCAGGAAGATCACGGGTTTGCGCGCCCCGCGCGCCTTGGCCAAGGCCCGACGCAAGCCTTCGGCGTCGTTGATGCCCTCAGCGTAGACAACCAAAGTATTCACTTCATCGCGATCAACCAGGAAATCCAGGCACTCCGCGATGGTGATATCAACCTCGTTGCCGGTGGTTACCCAGTGCGAGAGACCAATACCGCGCGCACGGGCCAGGGAATAAAGGTGCGCGCCGAAAGCCCCGCTTTGCGAAACGATGCCGACACTGCCGGGCTCGGGCAGGGCATCAAGGAAGTTTGAGCTGAACGAAGCGATAACGCCGCTGTTGACGCTGGCCGCGCCCAAGCAGTTGGGGCCTAACAGCCGCACGCCGGCATCGAGAGCCGCAGCGCCCAATTCTTCTTGCATGGCGCGGCCTTCGTCGCCCATTTCCGCAAACCCCGACGAAAACACTACAACCGCTTTCACACCCTTGGCGGCGCAGTCATAAATTGATTGCTTCACGAATCGCGCCGGGATCGACAAGATCGCCAGGTCTGCGGTACCCGGGATATCAGAGATTGAGGGATAGGCCCGCTTGCCCTGCACCGTCTCGCGTTTCGGGTTGATGGGATAAATGGGCCCCTTAAAACCGGCTTCGTGCATATAGCGCATGACCCGGCCACCGACCCGTCGGGTTTCGTCCGTTGCCCCTAAAATCGCCACTGACGACGGGTTCAACAGCCCATCCAATGTTACCCGCCCCATGTATTCTCTCCCTTGTGGATCATGATCTCGCGGCGATTATGGAAGCAGACTCACAAAAGGCAATATGGCGATGACGTGTTTTCATTGGGCGAAACAGCGTTAGAGCTTGGCGCAGGCGTGTTTTTTTGGCATTGAATGGCCATGAATGAGACAAACACCCCCGAAGAGCCTGGCCCCAGCGATTTCATCCGTGACGTGGTGCAGGGCGATATCGCCGCCGGCCGCACGAAAACCGTGGTTACACGCTTCCCGCCCGAGCCCAACGGCTACCTGCATATCGGACACGCCAAGTCGATTTGCCTGAACTTCGGCATCGCCGCTGACTTCGGGGGCCGCTGTCATCTGCGCTTCGACGACACCAACCCAGCCAAAGAAGAGCAGGAATACATCGACGCCATCAAGGAAGACGTGCGGTGGCTCGGCTTCGATTGGGGCGACAACCTGTACTTTGCTTCCGATTATTTCGAGCAGCTCTACGCGTGGGCCGCGCATCTGATCTCCAACGGCTTGGCCTATGTGGACGATCTGAGCGCCGAGGAAATTCGAGAATACCGGGGCACGTTGACGGAACCGGGCAAAGACAGTCCCTATCGAGATCGACCCGCCGAGGAAAACTTGGACCTGTTCGCCCGCATGCGCGCTGGCGAGTTCGCAGAGGGCTCGCACGTGCTGCGCGCCAAAATCGACATGGCCAGCGGCAACATCAATCTGCGCGACCCGGTACTATACCGGATCGTCCATGCCAGCCATCCCCGCACCGGCGACGCCTGGCATATTTATCCAACCTACGATTTTGCGCATGGTCAATCAGACGCCATTGAGGGCGTCACGCATTCCGTATGTACACTTGAATTCGAAGATCACCGCCCGCTGTATGATTGGCTGGTGGAAAACCTGCCGACGCCATCACAGCCCCGGCAGTATGAGTTTTCGCGTCTCAACCTGACCTACACAGTGTTGTCCAAGCGCCGCCTGATCCAGTTCGTGACGGAAGGCCATGTGAACGGTTGGGATGACCCGCGCATGCCGACCATCTCGGGCTTTCGCCGGCGCGGCATTCCGGCCGCAGCGCTGCGCGACTTCGCGGGACGCATCGGGGTCACCAAATCAGATGCGGTGATAGAGGTCGCGCTGCTGGAGCATTGCGTGCGCGAGTTGTTGAACAAAACCGCCCAGCGTCGCATGGCCGTACTCAAGCCCTTAAAGGTAGTGATTGAAAACTACCCGGAAGGCGAAGCTGAAGAACTAGAAGCCATCAACAACCCGGAAGCCCCAGACGCCGGCAAGCACATGGTGCCGTTTTCACGCGAGCTTTACATCGAGCGCGACGATTTCATGGAAGACCCGCCGAAGAAATTCTTCCGGCTTGCACCTGGCCGCGAAGTGCGGCTGCGCTACGCCTACTTCCTGACCTGCCAAGAGGCCATCAAGGACGACAGCGGCGAGATTATCGAGCTACGCTGTACGTACGACCCGGCAACCAAGGGCGGCAATGCGCCCGATGGCCGCAAGGTAAAGGCCACCCTGCATTGGGTTTCGGCAGCCCATGCAGTGAGCGCCGAGGCACGGCTATACGACCATCTGTTCGCCCGCCCCGATCCCGGCGCTGAGAATGATGTGCTGGACGACCTCAATCCGAACTCACGCGAAGACTTGAGCGGCTGCATGCTTGAGCCGTCACTATTGGAATTCCAACCGGGTGAGACCGTGCAGTTCGAACGTCTGGGTTATTTTTGCCCCGACCCGGACGGCACACCGGATGCGCCCGTGTTCAACCGCACCCTGGGGCTTCGCGATGCTTGGGCGAAAATCCAGAAAAAGGGTGGCTGACCGAGCGCCTGAGCTCCTGTAGGCTGCCGCCATGCTGCCAACCGATATCCTGATATTTGTAGCCTTCGCGATGTTCGCCGCCGGCGTGGTCAAGGGCCTCACCGGGCTCGGTCTACCGGCTATGTCGCTGGGCTTGATGATGCTAGCCGTAGACTTGAAGCAAGCCATCGTCATCTTGCTGGTGCCGTTGTTCGTCACCAACATCTGGCAAGGCGTCATCGGTGGCCAACTGCGCGCCACACTCAGCCGGCTTTGGCCGCTGTTTAGCGCCGGCATGGTGGCCATCTGGTTCGCTGTCGGGGTGATGATCAACACCGACCCCGCCATCCTGACGATTTCGCTCGGCATCATCTTGTTCAGTTATTCCGCCTACAGCTTGGCGACACCGCAAATTCTCTCGCCCGGCCGCTGGGAACCCGTGTTATCGCCGCTGGCAGGCGCGCTGACGGGCGTCATCGGCGGCTTCACGGGGTCGCTCGCGGTGCCAGCGGTATTGTATATGCAAGCGCTTGGTATGAGCCGTGACGCTTTGATCCAGGCCATGGGCATCTGGTTCAGCCTAGGCTCCGTGGCGCTGACAATTGCGCTTGGGGGACGCGGCGCGCTGCCTCAAGATTTGGTTATCGTTTCCGCCGGCGCCGTGGTGCCGGCCATCGTCGGCATGGAACTGGGCAGCCGCATGCGCAAGCGCCTGCCTGAAACCGTGTTTCGCAAAGTGTTTTTCGGCGCGTTGCTGTTGTTAGGTGTCTACATTGCGACGCGCGGGTATTTACAGGGTTAACGGAAGGACCACACATGATCATCGACCATCGCACTTACAATGTCAGTCACGGCCAGATCAAAACATACATCGACATGTTTGAAAGCATGGGTCTGCCGATTCAGTTGAAACATCTGGGCAACCTGATCGGTTATTTCGAGACCACCATCGGCCCCATCAATCAGGTCATCCACCTTTGGGGTTATGAAAACCTAACCGACATGGAAGCCCGCCGTGCGGCGCGCGACGCAGACCCCGATTGGGCCGTTTACAAGAAAAAGACCGCCGGCATGCTGGTATCGCAGGAAAACAAGATCGTCACGCCGGCATCATTTTCACCGATTAGATAGATATCTCAAAGCCCACGCGGTTTGGTAAGCTTTGCATATTCAGGTATGCTTTTCATATTGAGTGTTGCTGAGGATTTCGCGTGGTTTTGACCGTCAACGTCGAAGAACGCCCTTTGTCTGAGATTCCGGCAAACGCGCTGCCGTTCTTGGACTATTGGCGCAGTATCGCGCCTGAAGGCGCCATTGCACCCGCGTGGCACGACTTCGACATGTTGCGCGTTCCTGCCGAATACCTGCCGACCGCAGTGGTCGTAGATTTCAACCCCTCGCAACACAACTACCACTACCGCTATTGGGGCAGTGGTCTAACCGGCATCTTCCAAGGCGACTTCACCGGCAAGACATTCGACGACCTACCGCCTCCCTTCAGCTATATCAGCTACCAAACCTACGACCCCGTCGTTCAACGCAAACGCCCTTGCCTGATTCATTTTAACATTTCCGACGGCGCGACGGAGACCAGTTTTCAAGACGCGCTGCGCGTGCCGCTGTCTGACGACGGCATCGACGTGAGCGGGGTCATATCAATTATCGTGCAATTATATCGTAAACACGAGATGGACCAATTGGTCGAAAGCCAGATGTCGGAAATTCTGGCGGAATCCTGATCAAAAACAGTTAGGTCAGTCGAAACCGAAACCACGCTCCTTCAGTACCGCTAATAGATGCTCGCGTTTCGGCGCCGAGAATTGTTTAGCTACACGCTCGGCCCAGGGTTCGTCCGGGTCGCGGCCGACATGACGATGATGCTCGGACATGGCGGTCTCATAGTCGCCAAGTCCGGCGGCCAAATCACCGTCGGCATATTTTTCGTGGTGGATCACCATATCCTGTGGCAGGCGCGGCTTGGCTTCCGGGCGGGTGTTGGGCCAACCGACACAAAGGCCAAAGGCGACGAACACGCCATCTGGCAGCCCTAACTCCGCCGCAACGCCGGCTGGGTCGTTGCGCATACCGCCGATCATCACCGTGCCGAGCCCGAGCGAATCGGAGGCCAGCGATGCACACATACCAACCAATGCGGCATCGATGCAGGCCACCATGGTCATTTCCAAGTGATCCTTGGCGATCGAACTACCGATGCTGGCCGTGACACGGCTCAGGCGATGGGTATCGGCGCAAATGGCGACAAAAGCTGGCGCATCGATAACATGCTGCTGACCACCGGCCATGGCGGCGAGACGTTTTTTGGCCTCTGGATCGCGCACCACGACGAAACTGTAGGCTTGCAGGTTTGATGACGTCGGTGCCTGACGAGCCGCATTGAGAATAGCGTTGAGCATCTCGTCGGAGAGCTCGTCGGATTTGAAGTCCCGAACGCTGGCGCGACCGCGCAACGTATCAATAACAGACGAAGAGTTTAAGTTCTCAGGCATAAGCGGAATTTCCATCAGTATGTCGGGTTTACAGCCAGCAACTTGCCCCACCCCCACTGTCTAAACAAGCTCAGAGGATCAATCATAGAGTGACCTTGCACTGGCCTTCATGCACCCCTTACGATATAATCCTTTCGGTGATATTGTGTGTTAGTTACTCTATCGAACTGTGGTCGGCGGGCGAGCCGACGAAATGTTGTCGAGAGGAAGAATGAACACCGCCCCGGAATCCGAAGGTATCTTTCACGACATTCTCGACGATGCAGCGCCGCCAACTTTGCTGATCACCGAGGACGGAGTTCTATTTGGATACAATTCTTCCGCATCGGACTTTTTTGGAGCCAACCTGAATGCTCACCGTGGCCACGACATCCTCGATTGGCTGTCGATCACGCCAGGTGCATTGAGCGCACAGTTCAAGACCGCGATTTCTTCGCGGCATGAAACCCCGTTACTCCTTGATATCCGCCGCAATGCCACGCGCACGCCACATGCCGCGCTGGCATCCCACTTGCCACAAAGCCACGAGCCGCCGCTGATCAAGCTAACCTGGGACCGGCGCGTGGGCGTGCGCGAGACCTTCATGGGGCAGAACAACGATGGCGAAATACCGCCCGATACCATTGCCAGTGAACGGCAGCTGCGCCGAGAACTGGAAGATACGGTTGAACAATTGGCGGCGACCAGCCATCAGTTGCTCAAGCGCGAGCAAGAAATTCGGGCCAGTGAAGAGCGCTATTCATTGGCCGTCCGCGAGGCGGGCATATGGGATTGGAATCTCGATACCAACCAAGTGTATTACTCGCCGCATTTAGCTGAGGTATTGGGATACAGCGAGAGCGAGATGCACGAAACCATCGGTGATTCGATCAAACACATCGTCCACCCGGACGATCTCGACAAATATCTCGATACTCTGCGTGCACACCTCGAAAATCCGCAAAAACCCTATATCAGCGAGCACAGGTTCCGCACCCGGAGTGGAGATTACAAATGGATCCAGGCCCGCGGACGCAGCATTTGCAACGATCGGGGTAAGGCAATCCGGCTGACCGGCATCATCACTGACATCGACCGCCTGAAACGAACTGAAGCCGCCCTTCGTGAGAGCGAGACACGGCTCAAAGAGGCCCAACACATTGGCCAAATCGGCGATTTCAGCCGTGACTTGAATACCGATCGGATCGCATGGTCCGATGAAGTGTTCTCCATCTTCGGTATCGCCCAAACCGAAGGAGATACGTTGTTTGATCAATTCATGGAATTGATCCATCCCGATGACATCGATGCGCTGAAGTTGTCCATACAGCGCGCCATCGATGAAATCGTGCCTCACCACTACGAGTACCGTATCGTCAGGCCGGACGGTTCACTCCGTTGGATTGCCGCCAATGCCCAACCGGTGCTCGATGACCATGGAAAACCCTGTCGCCTGGTGGGAACGGTGCAAGACATCACCGATCAAAAAAACACGCAAACTGCGCTGCAGCAGGCCAAGGAAGATGCAGAATACGCGAACCGGACGAAATCGGAATTTCTGGCGCATATGAGCCATGAACTCCGTACCCCCTTGAATTCCATCTTGGGGTTCTCGGAAGTCATGTCGCGCCAGATGTTTGGCGGTTTGCGCCAGCAGTACCAGGAATACGCGGAAATCATCTTTACCGCTGGCGATCATCTTCTCAACCTGATCAACGATATCCTCGACCTTTCCAAAATCGAAGCCGGCAATTTGGAGTTGGAGGATGAAGTGGTCAGCGCTCATGCCCTGATTGCCGATGTGCACGCCTTATTGGCCAATGCTGCAATCAGTGGCGATGTAGATTTATTGATGCCGAATTCCGCTAATCCGCCGTTGATGCTGCATGCCGATGCCCGTCGGCTGAAACAGATCCTCGTCAACTTGGTCAACAATGCCATCAAGTTTTCTCCCGGCGGAGAAGTTCGAGTTTTGGCCCACAACGTTGCCGGACGCGTAACTATAAGCATCTCGGATACCGGTTGCGGCATTGCACCAGAAAACATACCAATCGTGCTCAATCCATTTACTCAGATTCGCGACAACGCGCATCTGTCGCAGGAAGGCACTGGGCTGGGCCTCAATCTGTCCAAGCGCTTGACCGAATTGCACGGTGGCGAGCTAAGCATCGACAGTGAACTCGGTACGGGCACGACGGTAACAATCAGCTTTCCAACGCAAAGAACGGTAAACAAACATGAGTGAACAGATTACCGTTTCCAAAGCCGCCAAGCTTCTGAACATCAATCGCAGCGAATTGCGGGCTCGGCTGCGGGCCGCATCCATCGAGACTTTCGAGGGCGAAGTCGGACTTGAGCAACTGCGCTGCATAGCACCCGACTTACGGCTCTCCGATCAAGAAATACTGGAGCGCGTGCGCATCTTACGTAATGACGCATCGAAACCGCCGCGCGACAATCGCATCGCGTCTGCGCAAGACCTCGCGGCCGAGGTTCATCGGCTAAAAACAGCACTCACCATCGAAACGGAAATGGCCGCGCATTATCGCGATATCGTTGAAGAATTAGGCAAGAAACTCGGCACCATGCAAACCGCCGATGATGAAGGGGAGCGCCGAGCTGCACTGCAGCTTTGCAAATGGCTGCGTGAAAAAGCCACATCTTCAGAATAACACCTCCAGGCTTTTGGATATGTATTTCTTTGGGGTTTTGATGGTGGGCACGCCACAAGCCGCTTTGGCGGCTTGCTGATCATTGTTTCGGTCGTGTCCCACAACAAAACCCCAGGCTTTTGGATATGTATTTCTTTGGGGTTTTGATGGTGGGCACGCCACAAGCCGCTTTGGCGGCTTG
>JABIPG010000210.1 GCA_018698795.1 Rhodospirillaceae bacterium | reverse complement strand
CGTGGCTAATATCGGCGATGCGCGCTCACTGGCGATCCATCCGGCCACCACGACGCATTCCCAACTCTCTGCCGATGAACAGGCGCAGGCGGGTGTGACACCTGGTTATGTGCGGTTGTCCATCGGAATTGAGCACATTGATGATATCATCGCTGATCTGGATCAGGCGTTGGAAAAAGCATAAGGTTGCCGAATGACTGAACAATTACCCCCTACTCGATTTCCTGCCACGCGCATGCGGCGCAACCGTCGTACGCCATGGCTGCGCCGCTTGGTGCAGGAAAACCAACTGACGGTCGATGATCTGATCTGGCCGATATTCGTCGTCGATGGCGAGAACCAACGCCAACCGATCCCATCCATGCCGGGCGTCGACCGGTTGTCCGTGGACCTCGTAGCCGATGCCGTTGGTGGCGCTGTGGACTTGGGGATACCGGTAGTGGCGCTGTTCCCCTACACCGAACCGGACCTTAAAACACCGGATGGGCGCGAAGCGCTGAACCCTGAGAACCTCGTGTGCCGTGCAACGCGGGCGGTTCGCGATAGTGGGTTGGATGTGGGGGTGCTCTGCGACGTGGCGCTCGATCCGTATAATTCCGATGGCCACGATGGGCTTGTTGAGGATGGTATTATTCTCAACGACGAAACGGTTGAACTTCTGAGCCAGCAAGCTCTGGTCCAAGCCGAGGCCGGCTGCGACATCATGGCGCCTTCGGACATGATGGATGGTCGCGTCGCCGCCATTCGCAATGCGCTCGACGGCAAGGGATACGAAGATGTGGCCGTGATGTCCTACGCGGCGAAATATGCTTCAGCCTTTTATGGGCCGTTTCGTGATGCGGTGGGCGCGACGGGTGCGCTTAAAGGCGATAAAAAGACCTACCAAATGGATCCAGGCAACGCCGATGAAGCCTTGCGCGAAGTGGCAATGGATATCTCGGAAGGCGCGGACATGGTGATGGTCAAGCCGGGGCTGCCGTACCTCGACGTCGTGGCACGAGTGAAACAGACATTTGGCATGCCGACTTTCGCCTATAATGTTTCAGGTGAATACGCCATGTTGCGCGGTGCCGGGGACCAAGGTTGGATCGATTACGACAAGACGGTTCTCGAGATGTTGACGGGCTTCAAGCGCGCCGGTGCGGACGGTATTTTGACCTACCACGCGGTGGATGCGGCGAAATTGTTGAAAAGCGGCTGAGCCCTAATCGCGACCGTCGGTGCGCGGCAGGTTGAGCAAGCGCTCGATATCCAAGACCACCAGAAGGTTCTTTTCCAACCGGTAAACCCCCAAGGAGAACTCGCGCCATTTTAAGTCCAAGGTGGCGGGGTTTTTTTCGAACAGATCGTTGGCCAAGCCCATGACATCGCCGATGCGGTCGACCAACAGCGTGTAGAGATCGTGGCCGTGTTCAACGGTGACGCCCATCCCCTTCCCTCTGCGGGCGGTTTGCGTTTTCTTGGCTTTTGGCTTGAGGCCAAGGCGAACCCGTACATCGATTACAGTGACGATTCGGCCGCGCAAATTGATAGAGCCTCGCACTTCCGCGGGCGCCAGCGGGATCGATGCAATATGTTCCGGTGTCAGGATGTCCTGTACCTTAAGGACCGGAATCCCGAACATCTGCTCTTCGACAAAAAAGGTAACGAAATCCTCCAGGTCTTTGCCCGGGTGGGTCGTTGTCAGGTCGTGGTTGTCGGTTGTGGCTAAGGCTTGCGACATCTCTGTCTCTCCGATTCCGGTATCAGGGACACTGTATTTGTCCGCGCCCACACATCATATAACTAACGGCATACATCTTTCAAGGCCCGAGTGCTGGAAATTTTACTTTTCCAGCAACCAGCTCCGTACCATGGCAATTTGCTTGTCCGACATGAGTGCCGGCGCATGTCCGATGCCTGCAAGCGTACGGACATCAGCTTTCGGACCACGGGTCGCCATCTCGGCGGCGGTTTCCGAAAGTAAAAGATCCGATTCCGCACCGTGCAGCACCATGACCGGGCATGTGATCCGGTCCCAGAGTTTCCATAGAACGATATCTTCATCGGAGCCGGCTTTGAATGGCGCGGCGATTTTTGGGTCGTAATGAAGACGAACTCTGTCACTTCCATCACCCACAGGTTTAAGGCCGTATTTCGCCAGATGCGCCCATTCGGCATCGGTAAGGGGCCCGAACGAGGCATGTACGTCGCGCAGGTAGGCCTCGCCCTCTTTCGTGTCGGCAAATGTGCGGTCGGTGCCAAGGTAAGTGCCAATGCGTTTCATAGATGCCGCTGGAACCACCGCGCCGATATCGTTGATCACCAATCGCACGATGGGGCTTTCTTTCTGGGCGGCAAGCATCATGCCTATTAGCCCGCCCATGGACGTACCGATCCAATGGACGGTGCTGGCGCCGATGTGTTTAAGCAGAGCGGCGATATCGCTGAGATACAGCGGGTAACTATAATCCTCGGAACTCTCCAGCCAATCGCTGTCTCCGCGACCCGCCATGTCGGGGCAGACCACGCGGTAGGTGTCTGACAGGTTTTCGGCGATGACATCGAAATCGCGGCCCAGGCGTGAAACCCCGTGTACGCAAACCAGAACGTTTGGATTGGCTGGGTCACCGAATTCGGTATAGGCCAGCTGGCGGGTTTGGCCATCAGGTTGATCGTCGCCCGGTACCGGGACTTCAAGGATGAATTGTTGCATGAGCTGCTTATAGCCAAGTGCATGGGATGGGGCAAATCGTCCAACCGGCACTTGCCAGCCCGGTCCTTTATCGGGTTATCTGAACGCATGATCAAACGGGTGGTGATGATAGTGGTTCTGCTGGCCGTTCTGGTGATGGCCGGTGGCGGGGCTTGGCTGGCAACGTCTTTGCCGTTGCTGTGGCCGGTCGGCGACAACCGGATAGAAACACCCGACGTCCAAAAACCCGTTAAAGTCCGGCGCGATGAGAATGGCGTGCCGCACATTCACGCCGAAACGGATACCGACGCCTACTTCGCACTCGGTTATGTGCATGCCCAGGATCGTTTTTGGCAAATGGAGATGATGCGCCGCTTTGGTGCCGGTCGGTTGGCTGAGGTATTGGGCGCTGCCGCGCTGCCGAGTGACAAGTGGATGCGCACGCTCGGCCTCTACCGCTTGGCTGAACGGCAAGCCAAGGACCTCCCGGCGCCCGTGCATGCGGCGCTCGAGGCCTATGCCAAAGGCGTCAACCGTTGGCTCGCATCAGATATGGGGATTCGCACGCTGGAATTGGCGCTGCTGCGTTATCAGCCCGACACTTGGAAACCCGCGGACTCGCTCCTGTGGGGTAAGATCATGGCGCTTAGATTAGGGGGCAATTGGCGTGGCGAGGCCTTGCGCGCCCAGATTGCCAAACGCATTGGACCGGAGAAAGTGGCGGAGCTTTGGCCCGCCTACCCAGCCGACGCGCCGGTGACCATCGCCGCCGCCGACACAACGTTGTTCGCAGGCCTTGAATCGCTGCCCGCATGGCCGTTTGGAGCGCCCATGGGGTTACTCGTGGGATCACCTATGGGAGCGTCAAATGTATGGGCGCTGGCGCCGGCCAATTCGGACACCGGTGGAGCATTGCTTGCCAACGACCCGCACCTCGGGTTCAGCGCACCGATATTGTGGTATTTGGCGCATATCGATAGTCCGGGGCTGAAACTCACAGGCGCGACCGTACCCGGTGTGCCGTTCCATATCCTGGGCCACAACAAACAAGTTGCCTGGGGCATCACGTCAACACAATCCGATATCGCCGATTTGTTTGTCGAGAAAACCGTTGAAGGCGATGGTGGTGCCTATCTGACGCCCGACGGCTCGGAGCCATTCATCACCCGCGATGAAGTGATCGCAGTAAAGGGTGCTGCGCCTGTACCTCTGCCGATCCGAGAAACCCGGCATGGGCCGGTCATTTCTGATTTGCGTCCGGGCATCAAGGCGGTCATCGACGATGATCATACTGTGGCGTTGGCGGCTACATATCTTCAACCGGACGACATCTCCGCAGCGGCGTTTTACGAACTCAACCGTGCAGAGAACTGGATCGATTTCAATCGGGCGCTGGCCAAGTTTCAGGGGCCGCAGCAAAATTTCGCTTATGCCGATACCGCCGGTAACATTGGCCTTGTGACCGCCGGCACTCTGCCCCAGCGCAGCCGAGGCGAAGGCTATGTGCCGACAGCGGGTTGGACAGGTGATACGGACTGGACCGGCATCGTGCCGTTTGCCGAACTCCCGAAGCTCTATAAGCCGACGAACGATATCATCATCAACGCCAATAACCGCATCGTCGCGCCGGATTTCAGGCATTTTTTGGGGTATGACTGGGCAGCCCCCTATCGTGCGCAACGCATCCAGGAATTGCTGGACGATAATGATTCCCGTACCGCCACTGGTCAGCAGCGCATACAGCGCGACGTGCGCTCGCGGATGGCGGCGGATCTCTTGCCGCTCATGCTCGTCGTCAAAACGGAATCGGCGATCAATAAAAAAGCGGTGGCTTTGCTCGGTAAATGGAACGGCGTCATGGCGCGTAGCAAACCCGAGCCGTTGATCTTCATGGCGTGGCTGCTGGAACTCAATCGTGCGCTCTACGCCGATGACTTGGGCGAGTTGACCTCATCGTTCCTGGGCAGCCGAGCGCTGTTGGTGAAATCAATCCTCACCCACCGTCAGCATTGGTGTGATGATGTGCGCACAGAAGATGCCGAAGAAACCTGTGCGGAAATATTGGTTAAATCACTCAACAACGCGATGAAACGGCTTTCCAAGGAATTCGGCAAAGATATGGCGGATTGGCGGTGGGGAGCCGCACACCGAGCACGCTTCTCCAACCCGGTACTGGGGCGCATACCGGTTGTGGATCGGTTCGTCAATCTGGAGATCGAGTCCGATGGTGGAAACGCGACCATCAACCGAGGCGCCATGCGACTGAATGATCCGGTGGCTCCGTTCACCCATATTCATGGAGCGGGCTTCCGTGCGGTCTATGATTTGAAAGATCTGAAAAAGTCTCGTTTTGGGTTGGCCACAGGACAATCAGGTAATCCATTGTCACGGCACTACCGTGACCAGTTGGACAATTGGCGTCGCGGCCGGATGTTCCGCATATCAGCGTCCCGTGGCCGTTCATCCGACAGTGCCGGCTTTATCCTGGAGCCTGCAAAAAAATAGAACCATGACCTTAGAGGGAAGAATTTTATGACGAGTGTGCTTGATGGCATCCGTGTGCTGGACTTCGGACGGTTTATTGCTGGGCCATGGTGCGCGGCCTTATTGGCCGATTTGGGTGCCGAGGTGATCCGCATCGAAAAGGTGGACGGCGGTGAAGACCGTGAAATCTATCCAGTGAGTGAAGAAGATGGCGCAGGGGCGCTATTTTTGCACTGTAACCGCGGTAAGCGCGGCATGACCCTTAATCCGTTAAAGCCCGAAGGCCGTGAGATTCAGGAAAAGCTGATCGCTACCGCCGATATCGTTATGGCGAACATGCCGCCGCGCGCCTTGAAGCAGCTTGGCCTCGACTACGAGACACTCAATTCCATCAAGCCCGATATCATCCTAACCACGGCAACGGCTTTTGGCGCCATCGGCCCTTATGCCGAGCGCGTTGGTCTTGATTCCGTTGCGCAAGCCATGTGCGGCAATATGTATCTCAGCGGTGACGGCGACCACCCGATGAAGTCCTATTCGCCTTGGGTCGATTACGGCACTGCGTCCAATGCCGCATTTGGCACTCTCGCCGCCCTGATTCATCGCAACAACACCGGTGAGGGCCAAGAGGTGCAAGGCGCGCTTTTGGCGACGGCGTTGACCGTGACCAATTCTGCGCTGATCGAGCAACAGGTGTTGCAGACCAATCGCGTGGCTACCGGAAATCGCGGACAAATGGCAGCGCCGTCCGATACGTTTGAAACCACTGACGGTCGCATCTTCGTGACTTCGGCCGGGCAACTGCATTTCGAACGTTGGGTCGATCTGATGCGCGAAGACGGCGGCGACGAAGAAGAAGGCGAAGAAGGTGACGGCGAGGAAGAGCCGCAAGGACTGATGATGATGATGATGGAT
>JABIPG010000273.1 GCA_018698795.1 Rhodospirillaceae bacterium | reverse complement strand
TCATCGACGGCATTGATGTCATGAGCCTATCGCAGACCGAACTGGAGGAATTCCGCCGCCACAAGATGTCCATGGTGTTCCAGCGTTTTGGATTGATGCCGCATCGGACTGTGCTGGAAAACGTCGGCTACGGGCTCAGCGTCCAGAAGATGCCGCGCGACCAATGGCAAGAAAAAGCCCGCGAATGGCTGCGCACCGTCGGCCTGGAAGGCTATGAAGCCCAATACCCGGCGCAACTCTCCGGCGGCCAACAACAACGCGTCGGCCTAGCGCGGGCACTTTGCACAGACCCAGACATTCTGCTCATGGACGAGGCGTTTTCCGCCCTAGACCCCTTGATCCGGTCCGGCATGCAAGATCAGTTGATCGAATTGCAAGCCAAGCTGCACAAAACAATCGTGTTCATCACCCACGACCTGGATGAGGCACTCAGGCTTGGGGATAAGATCGCTATCCTCAAAGATGGCGTATTGTCACAGGTTGGCCGACCCGAAGAGATTTTGCTCAACCCAGCCGACGATTATGTCGAGGCTTTCGTACGCGACGTCAACCGAGCGCGCGTGCTTACGGTTGATGTGGTCATGCGGCCGGCAACGCAAAGGGTGAGCAGCGCCAGTATTGACGAGGCCCTGAAACAGATGCGCGGCTGGCCGGAAGATTACGGCTATGTTTTCGACGGCGACCAGTACTGCGGCGTCGTTACGCAGGAAGCTATCGAAGAGGCCCTTGAGGAAGCCACCGAGAAGCCTTCGACCGAACAACCCAATTTGTTCGAAATCGCCGACGATGGACCGACCTTGCAATCCGATACGGTCTTGCAAGACGCTCTGCCTGCAACGCTCGGTTCCGATTACCCCGTGCCGGTCTTGTCGGAAGACGGCAAATACCAAGGCACAATATCGAAGGGCGACATGGTCGAGGTGCTGGCAAATTCCAACACCGAAAGCATCAGTGATAAGGACAAAGCGGCTGCTGGTTAGCTACTCAGCTGCGTATTTATCCTCGGCTTCATAGTAGGCAGGAAACCCGACGATCTCCTGCAATTCCGGGAACGTCGCTTTGCCGCTCTCAGCGGCGACACCGCCCGCCAGGCGCGCCAGTTCGGTGCGCATGCCGTTGACAGCAGCCAGCATCAGCGCGGCGGGCCAGATAGCGATTTTGTAGCCGATCTCTTCAAGCTCCGCCGGAGATAGAAACGGCGTCTTTCCCTGCTCCACCATATTGGCCATTTTCGGGCCATCAACTTCGTCACAATAACGCTTCATTTCGTCTACATTGCGGGGTGCCTCGAGAAAGGTAATATCGACACCGATGCGGCGGAATTCCTGGCAACGATGGATAGCTTCTTCCAAACCATCTGTGGCGTTGGCGTCGGTGCGCGCCATGATCAGAATATCAGCCCCCTCGTCGCGCGCATCGACCGCGGCCTGCAGGCGCTGAAACGCCTCGGTACGACTGACGACTTGCTTGCCTTGCGTGTGACCGCAGCGCTTCGGCGCCAACTGGTCTTCGATCATCACGCACCCAAAGCCCGCCTGTGCGTAGCCGTTGACGGTTCGCTTCACGTTGATCGCATTGCCGAACCCCGTATCGCCGTCGCCAACCACCGGGATCGACACCGCGTCACAAATATTACGGCCTTGATCGGCCATTTCAGCATAGGAAATCAGCCCCGTATCCGGCATACCAATCCGCGACGCCGATACCATGAACCCGCTCATGAAAGCCGCCTTGAAACCAGCCTGCTCCGCCAAACGGACGGAAACGGCATCGAATACACCCGGCATGGGAATAATGCCGGGCTCCGCCAAGAGTTGGCGCAGGGTATCTGTGTTGGTCATGTTGAATGCTCCTTCCTGATCTTACTGTCCTCGAAACACCGGCTTGCGCTTCGCCAGAAAGGCGGTGACGCCTTCGGCGTAATCTTCTGAATCGCAGGCTGCGTAGCTTTCAGCGATTTCCGTTTCGCTTAAAGGGCTGGCGTTAAGCGTCAATCTGTTGACGAACTTCTTAGTACCGCGCATCGACAATGGCGCCACCTCGGCGAGATGCGCGGCTGTGTTGGCGATTTCTTCGTCGATTTCGTAGTCAGCAACGACGCGCGTGACCAAGCCGCGCAAGCGCGCCCACTCCGCATCGACGATGCGGCCCTCAAGTAAAAGCTCCAGCACTGCCGCACGACCCGCCACCTGCAGCACCGGCGCCAACTCGGGGTACGCAAACGGGTGGCCGATACGGTTGATCGGCACGCCGAAACGCGCTGATTCGTTACAAATCCTGATATCGCAGCAGCACGCGATCTCAAGCCCGCCACCCGTGCATGCGCCTAGGATCATGGCGATGGTCGGATGCTGGCAGTTGATCAGCGCATCCAACGCACGGGCCGTATCCGCACCGTAAGCAGCCGCTTGTTCGGAGCTGGAGCGTTCCGTCTGAAACTCAGCAATATCGGCACCGGCGGCAAACGCCTTGTCGCCCGCACCGCGCACAACCACGCAACGCAAGGTCGGATCGGCTGAGATTTCTGTCATACGGTCGGCGAGCACCGCCCAGGCCTCGCGGCTGAGCGCATTGCGGCGCTCGGGATTGTTGAGGATCACGGTCGCGATGGCGCCTTTGCGCCCGACGACAATCAAGTCAGACATGTCGATTTCCTATTCGGCATTGAGCAGGCGCGTCGGCGCGCCATCCTTCCACGATTTGATGTTCTCAATAGCTTGGCTGTAGACCATTTCATAAAGCTCGGCGATCACGTAGCCGGTATGACCGGTGAGCACTGCATTGTCGAGTTTCCGGTAGGGGTGATCGGCGGGCAACGGCTCGACGTCGTAGACATCAATCCCGGCGCCGGCGATGCGCAGATCCTGCAAAGCGTCCAGTAGCGCAGCTTCATCGACGATCGGTCCGCGCGAAGTGTTGACCAAGTAGGCGCTCGGCTTCATCAGGCCGATTTCATGTGCCCCGACCAGTCCGCGCGATCGATCGCTCAAAATCATCTGCACGGTGATCACATCAGCACGCTGGAACAGCTCATCCTTTCCGACCAACGCCACACCGCCAACCTCGTCGCAGCGCTCTTGCGTTAGGTTTTGGCTCCAGGCGATAACATCCATCTCGAACGCTTTACCGACCCGCGCCACCTGCGCGCCCAGCTTGCCGAGCCCGACGATGCCGAGCGTTTTGCCGTTCAACCCAACCCCGGTGCCCTTTTGCCAACCGCCGGATTTCATGGTGCGGTCTTCCAGCGGGATCTTCTTGGTCAACGCCATGATCAACGCCCAAGTGTGTTCAAACGCCGGATAGGGCAGCATATCCGTGCCGCAGATATCGACGCCTTTCGCACGCCCCGCCTGCATGTCGATGGCGAGGTTGCGCATGCCGGTGGTGACCAGCAATTTCAAGTTCGGCAACTTGGCCAGCAGTGAAGCCGGAAACGGCGTACGCTCGCGCATGGCCACCAGCACGTCAAACGGCGCCAACGCTCCCGCAACCTTGTCTTCATCATGGCCGAAGTGTTCATGAAATAGCTCGAACTCGGCACCTTCAATAGACGACCAATCGGCAGCGTCCCAGGCGGTGTTGGCGTAATCGTCCAGAATGGCAATGCGAGTCATATGGAAACCTCCCTCAAGTCGTCCGCCCTGTTATAATGGACCCGAACGTCAACAACAAAGCCCTGTTCATGGACGCACCTATTTCGCCGCCTCCCCGCCGCCGACCGTGGCTTTGGCTTGCCGCTGCACCGTTGCTTTTCGGCGTGGCCGTGCTGGCCGGATGGCTGTGGCGGATCGATATCGCGTCTTGGGCATTACAACGCGAGCTGACCGGGCGCGGCTTTGACGAAGCAACCGTCACCATCACGCGGCTGGATTTAAGCCAGATAGAGCTAGCGCCGGCACGACTGGGGCCGGATCTCGCCGCCGCGAAGATCACCACAGACTACGACATCGGGTACTTGCTTGCGGGACGACTGGATACGGTGGACATACGCGTGTTGGGATTGGAAATTGATATCTCCAGCCCACAAAAGGGTGCTCTTGGCCGCATCCAAGCTATCGCGGCTGAAGACCCGCAAACAGAAAGATCCGTCACTCTGCCGCCGCTACCGACCGTGACTATGACGGACGCCCGTATCTACAGTAATATCGAACCCGCCCGGCTGGATTTCCGCTTCCAAGCAAGCACCCGCGTGGTCGACGGCGCGCAGCACTTCACTCTGTCCAAGGGGCATTTGGCGGATCGCCGCGACAAACCGCTATTCCACCCGTTGGGGATTGGCGCCGAAGGAAACATCAAAGGCAGCAAAGCAACCCTGCGCGCCAATCTATCGGCAGCCGATGAAGCTGTGCGGTTGGTTATCTCGGCCGGACACGACCTTCAGACAACGCACGGGACTCTGGATTGGAAGCTCTCCCCACTGGTTTTGGGTGGCTCGGGCATCTCTCCATCAACCGTCACGCCGTTAGCAGCAATGGCGGAGAATTGGACTGCTGGTCTTGTCGCACAAGGGAATGCATCTTGGAGCCCCGGCACCCAGACCGGCACCGTCAAAGCTAACCTTGCGGGCGTTGCAGGTGCCGTCAAAGGTCTTTCGGTCAAAGACTTTGGTGCCGATCTTTCTGCCAATTTCTCAGTTGCTGATAAAACCGTACATTGGAAGGCCCGCAACGTGCACGCCGAGTTGCACGCCCAACAACACGGCTTGGGTTTGCGGGGCGCGCGGCTGTCGGGCCAATTGAATGGGTGGGGCGCTGATGCCTCCGTCATGCTTGAACACGCCGTTCTCGCCTCTGCCGATTTCGCCACCCTAAATCTGTCGGGCCATGCTCTTGCCACGGATTTCACGGCTCTGTGGGGGAACCTTGTGACGACCGCACTGGACGGCCGGGTTCAAGCGACAACAACGTTTCACCACGACCTTTCGGCCCAATCGGGCCAAGCCCAATTTCAACTCGACCCTCTCGGGTTTCACCGCACCCACTTACAGCCAAACCATCTCAGCCGACGGGTCGATATCGGCGGCATCCTTGACGGCAGCGTCGCGGCAACGGCAGAGGCAGTATGGAAAGGGGGAAATCTGAGCGGCAAGACCGAGATGGTTTTTTCAAAACTCGGTTTTAGCAAGCCAGGCTTGGCTCTCAGGCGGTGGGACGGGGCGATGACTGCAACTCAGAGCGGCTCGAACGCCCCCATCGCTTTTGTCTTTAACGGCAAAAACGGTGAGATCAGCGCACAAGGCCGGGAGTTTGCATTCGGACCAATCGATCTCGCCGGCCAGTGGATTGACGGAAAATTCGACACCGAAGGCAGCCTCAAAATGCTGCGTCATATCGCCTTGCAGCCCTTGTTCGCGCCACTAGGCCTCCGCTTCTCCGCCACGGGCGACACAGCCGCTGTCGATTTCACGGCGGACATCGAACAAGACAGATCAACCCGTCTAACAACCAAAGGTCGCTTCGACATTGCGAAATCAGACGTGCGCGCACGTCTGACAGTACCGCCAATGCGGTTCACCGACAGTAGCCTGACGCCCGCGAAGATATCTCCCCTGCTCGCCTTGGCCGACAGTGTCGCCGGCGCACTAGAAGGGGGCGCGGACATCCACGTGACGGCAGGTGAGTTGAGCGGCACCGCGCATGCATCGCTTGACAATGTCACCATCCGCAAAGACGAGACCCGCATTGAAGGTGTGAGCGGACGCATTGATCTGGCACGATTGATGCCGCCACTGACCCGAGGCACGCAAACCCTGAGCGCCCGTCGCATCATCGCCGGGACGGAGCTACTGGCCCCTACCCTCACCTACCGCATTGAAGCCAGCCCGGATGGGCCGTTGCCGCGCCTGGCCATTGAGGCCGCGCGCGTTGGTATCGCCGGCGGCAGTGTTTCTCTGCTGCCAACACATATCGATGCCAATCGGGACGACCACGACATCGATCTTGATCTGGACGGCGTCGATCTCAAGACGTTAATGGATTTGATTGCGGTGGAAGGCGTCAGCGCTGAGGGGCAGCTGAGTGGCAGATTGCCTATTCATATTAGCCGCGACAAGGTGTTCGTGCGAAATGGTGAGCTCAAGGCCGCCGGCCCGGGCGTGTTGCGCCTCCGCTCCCAGGCCGCGCGCCAAGCGCTGTCCGGTGGTGGCGCGCAGGTGGACCTGGTGTTGGATGTATTGCGGGATTTCCGCTACCAAAAACTGACGCTTACCATCAACCGCCTCAATGACGGCAGCGATATCGTCAGGCTGTCCACCGAAGGGCGCAATCCGGCGGTCAAAAAAGGCCGGGAAATCCATCTCAACGTCAATCTCGAAACCAACCTGGATAAACTGTTGGCCATTGCACTTGACGGCTACCGCTTGTCCCAGGACGCGCTGCGCGCTACGCTTGGCGGAGTAACCAGGAAATGAGGTGCACCACCGTGTTGCGACCCTTACCAATGATTTCCAGCTCAATGATTTCCGGGCCAATGATTTCCGGCCTTGTCCTCGCATCAGCCATCGCGCTTGCGGCTTGCACGCCGCGCGTCGAAGTGGCGGCGCCCGAGAAACCCATCACCATCAACCTGAACATCAAATTGGACGCGGAAATTCGGCTCAAGCTGGAAGACGCGGCCAAGAAAGATATCAAGACCAATCCGGAGATTTTCTGATATGTGGCGTTTGACGAAAATGACCCCTCGGCTTTTTGCCGTCGCCGTAGTCGGCCTGATGTTGGTCATCTCCAGCGCACCGGCTGATGCCCAATCTCTCAACGAACTGCGCGCATCCGGCGCCATCGGTGAAGCCTTTGACGGGTTTGCGCGCGCGCGGGGCGCCAGCATGCAAGGCAAAGTCGATGACATCAATGCCCAGCGCCGAGCCATCTACAAGCAGCGCGCGACCGCACAAGGCGTCAGCGCTAGTCAAGTCGGCCGCGTCTATGCACAGCAAATCTTCAACAATTCTCCGGCCGGCACGTGGTTCTTGGGTGAATCCGGCAGTTGGACACGCAAGTAGCGATCTCGATTACGAAAGGACCTCCTCATGACTTGGCTTGAAGGCGGTAGCCGGAACCCCAAACCGGGGGGCGAACGCTTGCGCGAGCTCCTGGCGCGCCCGGAAATCCTGCGCACTCCCGGCGCTCACAACGCCATGGCTGGGCTGTTGGCCAAGGAGCAGGGCTTCGAGGCGATTTATATCTCCGGCGGGGGCGTCACCACGACGTTAGGCCTGCCCGACCTCGGCATCATGAGCCTGGAAGAGCTTTGCTTCATCGTCCGACAAATTGCGCGCGCCACCGACCTGCCACTGATTGTCGATGGCGATGTGGGCTACGGCGGCACACTCAATGCCATGCGTACCGTGCAGGAGCTCGAGATGGCCGGCGCAGCGGCTGTGCACATCGAAGACCAATTGCTGCCGAAAAAGTGCGGCCACCTGAACGACAAACGTCTGGTCAGCATCGACGAGGCGGCATCCAAGATTGCGGCGGCGAAAAAAGCCTCGAGCCACTTGGTGATTATCGCCCGCACCGATGCTGCCGCCGTGGAAGGCCTGGACGGCGCCATAGAGCGCGCCAAGGCCTATAAAGCCGCCGGCGCCGATGTTGTGTTTCCCGACGGTCTGCCAACCGAGGCCGAATTCCGGCGCTTTGCCGACGAAGTCGAGGGGCTGCGCATGGCCAACATGACCGAATTCGGCAAAACCCCGCATTTCACCGCCGAACAATTCCAGGAATTCGGCTATGACATCGTCATTTGGCCGGCCACATCCATGCGGGTCGCGGGATATGCGTTGCGTGAACTCTATACCCACATCGCTGCCGAAGACGGCACCGCGGGCTTCGAAGACCGCATGCTGACGCGCGCTGAGAGTTACGCGTTGATCGGTTACCACGACGTTGAAGCCTTGGACGAATCAGTCGCCAAGACCGTGGTGCCGCAACACACCGGCCACAACCCTGAATCCACATCCCCCAAAACCACATCCAACGATAACTGACGTGCGCAACCATCACGTGCGGGTTTGGCCATCCACCGAGACGCACGCCCGCGAAGAGGAACTGGCCTGGACCATTGCCGCTTTCGCCACATCCAACCCACGCGTAACCGACGCGGTCACCGAGATGGTCGCCTGCCGTGTCGTTGACAATGCCGCCGTCGCTTTGGCCGCCATCAACCGCCAGCCGGTGGCGTCGGCCCGCGCCATGGCGCTTTGCCATCCGCGCGAGGGTGGCGCAACACTCTACGGGCTCCCGCCCGAGACCCGCGTGCATGCCGAGTGGGCCGCCTGGGCCAATGCCACCGCCGTGCGTGAACTGGATTACCACGACACCTTCCTGGCCGCCGACTATGCGCATCCGGGCGACACGCTGGCGCCGATTATCGCGATCGCACAACAAACCGGGCAAAATGGCAAGGACCTGCTCCGCGCCGCCGCCGTCGCATACGAAGTACACGTGGCGTTGGTGAAAGCCATCTCATTGCACGCCCACAAGAAAGACCACATGGCGCACCTTTTACCGGCCAGCGTGGCGGGTATTGGTGCGCTTTTGAACTTGCCGACGGATACCGTCTACCATGCGGTCAACCAAGCGGTGCATCTTGGTTTCTCAACACGGCAATCGCGCAAAGGCGGGATCACGTCGTGGAAAGCCTATGTGCCGGGATACTCCGGCAAAACAGCCATTGAAGCCGTAGACCGCGCCATGCGCGGCGAAGGCGCGCCCAATCCGGTTTACGAAGGCGCCGACTCTGTCATTGCCTGGATGCTCGATGGGCCGGATGGCAGCTATATGGTGACGTTGCCGGAGCCAGGCGAAGCACCCGAAGGAATTTTGGAAACTTATACCAAGGCGCATTCTGCCGAGTATCAGGCTCAGGCCTTGATCGATCTTGCCATCGAGGTGCGCGGTGGTGTGGATTTGAGCCGCGTTGAAAAGGTTCGCCTCCATACATCGCACCACACCCACTACGTCATCGGCACGGGCGCAAACGACCCGCAGAAAATGGACCCCGAAGCCAGCCGCGAGACGCTGGACCATTCGATCATGTACATCTTAGCTGTGGCACTTGAAGACGGCGCCTGGCACCACGAGAATAGCTACACCTCAGAACGCGCCGCGCGCCCTGAAACGGTGGCGCTTTGGCGCAAAGTCGAAACCCGTGAAGACCCCGTTTGGACGGCCCGCTATCATGCCGACGACCCGAGCGAGCGAGCCTTTGGTGGGCGACTGGAAATCATCATGGACAACGGTCAGGTAATCAGCGCCGAAAAAGCCGTCGCCGACGCGCACCCCAATGGCGCTAAACCATGGGCCTGGAACGACTATGTCAGCAAGTTCGACAGCTTGACGGCCAACATGATCGCACGATCGGAACGCGATCGTTTCATCGGAGCGGCGCAAAACCTCGCCGGATTGGCCGCCACTGATCTGCAAATACTGCATCCCGAATTGCCAGAGGGCGCGACCGCCCCGACAACGCCCACCGGCAAAGGCTTGTTCGACTGGGGTCTGTCAGCGGTGTTGTCGCGCCGAAAACCGTTTTAGGTTAAAGTGTATATAGGCTGCATGCGTCTGCAAGAAAGCCCCCTATGATCAATGCATGCGGCCCAAGGAGGTTGCTATGCGCTTGTTTCGGCTTTTCCTTTTTGTCTTTTCTCTCTTTATTTTGGGCCTGAACCAACCAGCCTTTGCCGCACCGCAGATTATTGCCGTGCTGCCGTCCGATTCTGGTGTGCCATTCTTCTGTGCGGACGGCACCTGCCGGGCGAATTTGTCCACTTACTGCCTGCAACGCGAACGCCCACCGCCATCCACCGGTGCGGTTTATGTGCCAGCAGCCAGAGAGGACTTCCGCCTCATTATTGCGACGGCCAGCGGTCCGAAATCGATCTCCATCGGCGATGATGTCACCTTCGTGGAAAGCCGGGGGTTTCTGGCGGTCGCCGCTGAAATCGATGAAGCCCGACTGCGCGCGCTTGCGGGCGGTGATCCCAAAGCGGTGCTCCGCGTAGGCCGTGCGGCGTCACTGTTACCCGAGGCGGTCAAAGGAGATCCCAATCCGCTGACCGAAAAGGAAATCGCCTACGTCACCAAGTGGCGGCGCGGGCAAGGAACGCTCATTGTCGATCAGAGTACCAATGCGCGGACGGTGAAGGTCCTGGCCGGGCTTACCAATCGCCTACCCACCTTCGGCAGCACCGATTTCAGCCGCGTGAGCCACATTTGGGAGCAGGCCATCGGCGATGAATACGGTACCGCCACGCCGGCTGAAAGCGAGCCTGGCTTGGCGCGCGCACAGCTTGAACTGAGGCGCTGCTCGCAAAGCGCGTCGCGTTATTCCTATGGCGGATTGCGCCAATGTCTGGAATATCGACACGATGACTTGATTCGCGACCTGAATATAGAATACTGGGACGCCAAACCCGGCAGCTAATCGCCGGCCACATCAAGATCATCGCCACACGCGTGGCGTCAGGGAGGGGGCGCCACGGCCCCAGATACCGCATGAGTTACCGCGCGCCCTACAAGGGCCTTAAAGTTTTGGATATTTCGCAAGGTTTTGCCGGCCCCTATTGCGCCGGGCTGTTCGCCATGTACGGCGCCCATGTGACGAAAGTGGAGCCGCCGGAAGGCGATTGGGTCCGCCATATCGGTACCCGATTCGGCGATCACACGGCACTTTCCATTGTCGCCAACCGAGCCAAGAACAGCATTTGCCTGAACTTGAAAAAAGATCAGTCGCGCGAACTGGTGCTGGAAATGGCGCGGAGTGCAGACGTTATGGTGGAAAGCTTCCGTCCCGGCGTCGCCAAACGCTTGGGCGTCGGGTACGAGGCCGTCAAGGCGGTCAATCCGAAGATTATTTATGTCGCCATCAGCGGCTTCGGCCAAACAGGCCCCTACGCCGACCGACCGGGGTCGGACACCGTTATTCAATCGTTCTCTGGCTTGTGTTCAGTCAATCGCGGCTCGGACGGTGCGCCGCATCGGGTCGGCACGCTGGTCCCCGACACCACCACAGGCGTTTACGCCTTTCAGGCGGCAGCGGCGGCACTGGCCGGGCGTGACGACGAAGAAGAGGGACTGCTTATCGACGCCAACCTATCGCAAACGTTAGGCGCATTCATGGCGCCGAAGATCATCGAATATCATCTTGAGGGCGGCGCGCCACGGCTACTCAATGCACCAGCCGGATCGTACGAAACCGCCGACGGCTACGTCGGTCTTGCCTTGGTCAAGGAACAGCAGTTCAAATCTATTTGCGAATGTCTGGACGTTCCGGAATTGGTCGATGATCCGCGCTACGCCAATTTCGAAACTCGAGCGGAGCACATGGACACACTGGGACCAATCATCGTCGCTCAGTTCAAGAAGCGCCCATCGGCGGATTGGGTGAAGATGTTCCGCGAGCACGATATCTTGGCCGACAAAATCTACGATTTCGGCGATTGGCTGGAAGACGAACATGTCATAGAGACCAACATGGCGCCGATGGTGCAATTCTCAGGCATTGGCACATTGCCGTTCCCGACCATTCCGGGCATGTTCCCTGATAGCGCCGGTTCAAGCGATATGCCGCCGGCGAACCTGGGCCAGCACGGTCGCGATATTCTTGCCGCCATGGGAAAATCCGACCAAGACATCAATGCTTTGCTAGACGCAGGGGCTTTGACGCTGCCGACAGAGGAGACAACTGCATGACCATCACATCCCCCAACGACAGTATGCTGGTCGACGTCCAGGGCGGCATCGCCAATGTGATCTTCAACCGACCTGATTCCTTGAACGCGCTGGATGAAGACTTGGCTGATGCACTGGGTGCCATCACCGGTGCGATCCGGGCGGATCAATCCATTCGATGCATGGTCTTGAGCGGCGCGGGCAATCATTTCATGGCCGGTGGCGACATTAAAACATTCGGCGAAAAACTCGACGCAACACCGGACCGCACCGCGCGTCGGCACTATTTTGAAAACCTGATCAAC
>JABIPG010000178.1 GCA_018698795.1 Rhodospirillaceae bacterium | reverse complement strand
GCCGCGGATGGCGACTTCGGTGGCGCGGGACGCTTCGCTCGATTCGACGTCGCGTCCACCCATTTCGACGAAGGCTTGGTGTTCGGCACTGCCGTGCGTGCCGCGCTGCACGAATTCGTTGATGCAGCCATCCTCAAGCGACACCAGCCCGGCGGTGCCGGTCAAGTTGCCCTGCATGACGCGCATGCGTGTCTGGTCTTCGTCGTCGCTCTCATAGCCCAGGTAATACCAAAACAGCTCGGTCTCATCGACACCCTTGGGCGCAAAGAAACGCACCGCCAGCGAGTTCAGGGTGAACTGAATGGCGATGTTGGGGAATAGGGTCTGGATGGAATGGGTCACGCCATCGTCGAACTCGTCCCAGGCGTTCAGCATCTCGGGGCCTTGCAGGTTGGATGAGTATTGCGCCGAATGCACATTGGAGTCCACGTACTCAGCATCCTCGGAAAGGGTGTGACGCTTGGCGTAGGAAATATGGTGCCATTTGTCATCGGCCAAAATGATGCCGCCGTCCATATCCAGGCGGTTCACTTTGAACGTCGTATAAAAGGTATGCAGCAGCGTCGCGTGATACGAATCGCGCACGTTCTCCGCATAGAGCTTCCAGTTGTTGTGGATCACCTGGCTGTGGGTGCCGAGCAGTTTTAGGGGCCGGTCGAAATTGCGCCTGAGAAACTTAGACATCTCGGCGCCGAAGAAATCCTCAATCGGCGGCGTGGCATCGGAGAAGGTCCCGAACACCATCCCGCAAAACGTCGTCACCCGAAGCGTCGGCAGGCTGTGGTCGGCGGTGTCGAAGTCATCGGGCATGCCGCCCTTGCCGCCCACGCCGTTCTTAAACGCGACGCCCTTCAGGCTGCCGTCCAGTCCGTAGGTCCAGGCGTGATAAACGCACGTCAGCGCCTTGGCGTTGCCGCGCTCTTTCAAACATACCAGCGCGCCTTTGTGCGAACAGCGGTTAACCATGCAGTGGATAGCGCCGTTTTCATCGCGGGTGATGATCACCGGCACTTCGCCGACCGTGGTGGTTTTGAAGTCACCGGGGTCGGGGATTTCGATCTCCAGGCAGAGATAATTCCATACCGGTCCCTTGAAGATGCGCTGTTGCTCGAGGGCATAGATTTCCTCATCGGAAATCAGCCGAAACGGCACCCGCGTGACACCCTCGTCGGGCCATTCAAAAGGTTCGGTTAATTCATCCGCCGTGTTGAGAGCCATTGTTCACCCCGTTTACTGAATAGACAGGGCCAAAGTTGAAACGATCCGGGCATTGCGTGCAAGAGTGAATACTGAGCCTAGAAGCGCTTCGCCTGCACGAAAATCGCTTCAATCGTGTCCTCGCCCAGCGCCCGGCAGGCCTCAAGCCGGTGCAGGCCCTCCACCAAAACCAGACGGCCGTTGCCTTGGCGCACCTGGATCGGATTTTTCTGACCTTCTTCGAGCATGCTCTCGGCGATCGCGTCGACCTTGTCGGGCTCGAGCGTTTTTTTGCGCTTCACCGGCACGTAGACATCGGCAACGGGAACGCTCTTGGTCACCTTCAGTGGATCGTCCATGGCGCGGCTTCCAAACGCTTCAATGATGCGGACAAGCAGGTTGGCGCATGGCGCGCTATATGTACAGGCTGTGTATGACAAGAAAGCACCGGTAAGCCTAACGCTGGACCTAATCTGGACCTAATCTGGGCCTAACGCTGGGCCTAACGCTGGGCCTAACGCTGGGCCTAACGCTGGGCCTAACGCTGGGCCTAACGCTGGGCCTAACGCTGGGCCTAACGCTGGGCCGCGTCGAAGATCGTGCGATCCGCAGCACTCATCTCGTAATCGACGCGGAGGTCGTGCTTCTTCATCAAACGCGGATACATCCCCGCACCCTTCAGTTTCAAGTACGCCTTGTTGTAGCGTGCTTTCATCTCGCGGCGGCGCGGATTGTCGATAGCGATTGCCGGTGATGCGATGTTGGTCTGAATGGGGGGTTGCAGGGTGACGATGTTCGCCACCCAATCGGGGTAACTGCGTTCCGCCAAGGATATGATGTGCGGCCCATTGGAGAGAATAGCATCGATGCGCCCGGCATTCAGCATCTTGATCAGCGAGTCGTCCTTGGAGACCTCGAAGGCTTTGTAGTGATCGATTCGGTCGCGGAAACTCTTCAACCCTCCCGCGCCCCGCAAGTAGCCCACGCGCTTGCCGTACAGATCCTCCAGACGGCCCGACGCAAGGCCCGCATTTCGCGTGGTGATGAAATTGATCCGGTCCACCGTGGTGGGTAGAAAATAGTCGAACCAGGCATCGCCCTCGCCGCCGATCCAATAGCTGCCGACGAAGTCGTACTTCAGCTTCTTGACGCCATCGAGACACCGCACCCAAGGGATGATGTCGACGACGGGCGCATAGCCGGCCTCACGCAAGACCTCCGACAACAGGTCGGGGATGAAGCCCTGCTCGGGCAATTTCTTGCCGCCCTGCTTGCCCCAATTGAGATAACAGACCCGGACGATCTCTTTGCCGTTTGGCGCCTTGTGGATGCTCTGCGCCTTCACCCCGAAGGAAACCGCCACGGAAAGGCTGAGCGCCAGAATCAAAGACAAAAAACGCGAACGATCAGACATGTCGCCTCCTGCTGTGAAGCGGTTTCATAGGATTTACCCATAGCATACATGCGTAGGATTTCACATGGCCCCGATGGCGCCAATGCTAGGTTGGCGTCTCGGCCAAGCCGGCCATGCGCTCGGCCTTCCGCTCGCGGTAAAACGTGAAAATTCCCATCGCCACGACAATGGCGCTGCCCAGCAATGTCCAGGTCCCCGGAACATCGCCGAACACGACAACGCCCAAAATTATCGACCACACGAGCGCCGAATATCGGAACGGCGAAATAAAGCTGATCTCGCCCACCCGCATGGTCATGATGCCGAACAGATAGCCGAATATCAAAAATGAGGCCGCCGCGCCGAGCAATTTCAACTCATCCAAACCGACCGGCTGCCACGCCACTGTGGGTGACAACACAGCCCCCGTCAGCGTAATTGAAACCGACGTCAACAACGCGGCGAAAATGGACGGCATTTGCGCCGACATGCGATGCGTCACCAAATCCCTAAGCACAACAAACACCACCGCAGCCAGCGCCCACAGCGAATAGGCGTTAAACCCCTCGGCGCCGGGACGGACAATCATCAACACCCCGGCGAAACCGATGAAAATAGCCAAAAACCGCCGCCAGCCAACAGCCTGCCCCAGAAAGATGGCGGCACAATAGGTCACGGCCAACGGTACAACTTGCAAGATAGCGGAAGCATTGGCGATGGGCATGTTGAACAGCGCCGTCAAAAAACACAGCGTGCCCCCGACCTCGCCAATCATCCGAAGCGTCATCAAACGCCAGTCCGCCAATTTCAATTTGGGGAACAGCGATTTCATGCGCCAGGCGATCAACCCGAGCAACGTCGTGGTGAACAGGCCACGCAACAGCATGATCTGGTAAAGGCCGAGGTTTTCGGAAACCAGCTTCACCAGCGCGTCATTAAAAACATACCCGGCCATGCTCGCCGTCATCAGTGCCGCGCCGCGAATATTGTTGGAAACCTTCATCATGCCGACTTCAATCGATCATTCGGAGCGAGATAGCAATATCTATCGAGTGGGCCGAGCGTGAGAACGTGTTCGCACTTCCGTATCTGAATGGCGCGTTGAGAAGTGGAAAAAAGCGCCGCCTCAACCGCGCTGCGCCGGGCACCCCATGTTGGCGCATGCCGGGGCGCCGCAAGCAGGCGCGGGCGCGGCTGCGCTTTTACCGATGCTGGGTGCCATGATCGCCTTGGAGACGTGGGTGTCGCCGCACTCGGGGCACGGCACGGATTTCGCCGACGCTTTGGCATCGTAGTCGCTCATGGAATCGAACCACTCCGAGAACCCATGCCCTTGCGAACAAATTAGGTCATAGACGATCATCGCATGCCTCCTCTTCTGGGCCCCTGTTTTGGGCACCACAGCGTTGCGTGTGCCTTATGTGTCACGGCGAAACGGGTTTGTCAGCCCGAATTTGTCGCAACTACGGCTTCGGCCTCGATCTCGACCTTATAATCGCCGATCAAGGCGCCCACGCAGAGTAGCGTGTTGGCCGGTTTGATGTCTCCGAATACCCGCCCGTGCGCCTTGGAAACCGCCAGCGCATCGTCGGCATCCGTCAGGTACACCCGCGTGCGGATGACGTCATCCAACGAGCCGCCGAGCGCACCCAGGCTGGCGGCGATTTTATCGAGGATAAACGTCGTCTGCGCCGCCGCGTCATCAGGTGCGACAACCCGGTCCGCACCCACGGTGGCAGTGGCAGTGGCGGTCGTGCCGGAAACGACAATACGGCCCCCAATCCGCTGCGCGCGGCAATAGCCGGCGATGTCTTCCCACTCACTGCCCGTCAACACCCACTGGCGATCCCCACGCCCCGGCACCTCCACGGTCTTGTAAGGTTTTTCGACCTCGCTCAAATGATGGCTGAGGTCACCGCTGGCGGTCAGGAACGGCGGCTTGCGGTACTCATCGCCGCAATCACCGGGGATAGCGCTCGCCTTCGAAAACGCTTCGTCCAACGCCGCAACGTCGTCTGCATCGAAGACAAACCCGAAGAGTTTCAGGTTGTCGGCGCGGTGCTCGCTCTCGCCCAAGCGCGCGCCGATAATCACACCGGCGACGGCGGGCTGATCGAGCACCCAACGCGTCGCCACGTTGGCGATGGAGACGCCGTGCTTTTCCGCGATGCTGGCGGCGGCGGAAAGTACCGCCTGATACACACCCCAGCCGCCGATGGCCTGGATGAAGCGGTGGTATTTCATGCCGCTCCAATCAGGGACCTCATGGGGCTCCGGTTTACCCAGCCATTTCTCCGACAAAAAACCGCCCGCGAGGGTTCCATAGGCCAGCAGCCTGACACCGTTGGCCTCACACACGTCACTCAAATCGGACGCCGCGCGGCGGTCCAGCAACGAGAAGCTGATCTGATTGGTGCGGATCGGAATACCATCAGCGAGCGCCAGATGCAGGTGCGCAGCGTCGAAATTGGTGACGCCGATTTCGCCGATCAACCCCTGCTCGCGCAACGCCGCCAGCTCATGCAGGGCATCGAGCCACGCCGGATGCTCAAACGTCCACCAATGGAACTGCAACAGATCGACCTGTTCAACGCCGAGGCGTTGCAGCCGCTCCTCGACCCCGGCACGGACCACATCGGCCGTCATGGCGCCGGGGGGCGGGCACCATTTGGTGAAAGCTCGCGGCCTTTTCTCCTTGCTCGCGTAGCGCTGCAACAATCGCCCAGTGATGATCTCGGCGCTGCCGTAGTGGTCCGCCATATCGAATGTGGTGAACCCGGCATCGGCGTAGGCCTGCAACGCATCGGCGCCGGCATCGGGGTCCAGCGCCCGGCCATCACGCTCCATATCCGCCACCTGCCAAAGCCCGGTAAGGACACGGCTGATTTCGAGCGAGTTGCCGATCATTGTGGTGTCGGGGCGTGAAGACGTCATGAGTGCAGGCCTTTGATCAACGGAAAATATCCGTTCAATACCTGTCACACCTGGGCGAAGATGTCAGCCCTAGCCGAATACATCAGATACGTCGATTTGCCTCAGCGCGACAAAAATGCACAATTCGAAATGAGGCCCACGGGCGTGTTGGAGCAACCCGTTTCATGGAAACATTCGACCACATCATCATCGGAGGCGGCATTGTGGGCCTATCGATCGCCTATCACCTTGCCCGCAACAGCCCAGACAGCATCCTCGTCTTGGAGCGCAATGAATTGGCCAGTGCCGCATCCAGCAAGGCGGCAGGCCTCATTTTGCAGGCCACGACAAAACCGTCCAAAACGCCGTTGGTCAAGCTCACCCGCGAAACCATTGCGCTGCTCGAACAGGAATTGGGCGAGCCCGTCGGTTTCCATGACGTCGGCAGCCTCCGGATCGCGGCCTCGGATGCGAGAGTGAAAGAACTCGAAACCATAGAGCACGACGCATCAAGGCACGGGATTGCATTCGAACACCTAAGCCAACAGGACCTGCACGACAAAGCGCCGTGGTTGGATGCCTCGACGGCCAATCGCATCACCTTTTTCCCCACGGATGGCTACGTTGATCCTTATCTGCTCAGTACTGCCTACGGGCGAGCGGCACGCAAAGGCGGCGTTCAAATCCGGACACGAACCGAAGTGAACGACCTGATCATCGAATCTGGTCGCGTCACCGGCGTCAATTCCACTTCGGGCAACATTTTTGGCGGCTCAGTCATTGATGCTGCCGGGGCCTGGGCGTCCATAATATCGGCACACGCCGGATTTCCTCTCCCGATGGCGCCGACGCGCAGCCACTATTGGATTACGGCGCCCGAAATTGCTTATGGCGGCGAATTTCCGGTCGTTTTACTTCCCGAATGTCAGGCTTATATGCGTCCCGAAGTGGGCGCCATGGTGGTCGGTGTGCAAGAGCAGCACTCGGCCACTTTCGACGCCCGACGATTGCCCGACGATATCAACACGTTTTCCCCCACACAGGGCGAAGAACATTGGGATGTCATTGCCGACGCCATGGAGGCGATCTCGGTATTTTTCCCAGCAATTTCACAGGCACGGTTCGCGAACTACGTCAGTGGTCTCTCGACCTATACACCGGACGGCGGCATCCTTCTCGGTCCCGTGCCTGGTCCCGTGCCTGGGGCCGCTAACTTTTTCGCCGCCGCCGGGTGTTGCGGAAGTGGAATCGCCCTCTCCGCTGGGATCGGCTCAGCCATTTCAAGCATAGTACGCGGCGACAAGCCGCAGTTCGACATTACATCTTTCGCGCCAAACCGTTTCGGACCCGTCGATCCGTTCTCCGATGAGTTTCAAACCCGCTGCGCCGCCGCTCGCGCGTCTAAATCCCACGCTGCCCTGGCGAAATGACCCGCGCCGCCCTGGCGAATTGATACGTCAGCACGAATGCTGAGCACGTCCCGTTTCAGGAGTCACAAGGTTTGGTGCTGCTGGTTTGAAACATATTCAGCTATCCGTAGCAGCATCAGATGCAATTGCTGAATTACTGGCGTCACGGACATGATCAGCAAGGATACTGAGCAACTTCTTAACGAAAGGATTTACAGGTTCCAGCATTTTACGGAACTGTTGCTGATCAACGACCAACACCTGAGCTGGACCGCCATATGCCCGCGCGGACGCCATTCTTGGCTTGTCGTCGATTAGCGCCATTTCACCAAACATTGTTCCAGTCGGCAGTATTGCCAGAGATTTCTCTACAGCTTCTCCATCCTCAATTTCGATCCTGAATATCTGCACCTTACCAGAATTCAAGATGAAGGCTTCTTGCCCACTTTCGCCCTCACGAAAGATGTAGTGTCCCATATCAAACATTTTGGATGGTGTAGAACGCCTATCGGTCGCTCGTCGATCTCCGCTACGTTGAGCCCCCTCCACGTCGGCTGCTCTTTCGTTGTTCGCCATTGATATTCCCATTCTAAAATCGAGCGGCATATTCACCCCACGCCCTCTAACCCACACTTTAAAAATTGGATGTTATTTCATGTTATTGGCGAAGCCTGTGATAGCTATCACAGGTGCGGTCTCGGACAATTGGAAACCGGGAGACAACCGCTTCCAGAATGTCAAAAGGCGTGAATACGCGAGGGCCTGGCCCTGACTAGAAACCGTCATCTCATTTATTGACGGTTTCCGCCCGCTCTTCTGCCCGAACCCGTGGTCCTGCGCGGGCTCGGCAAACGCGGATGGATCTGGCGCTGAGAAATATATCATTCATAAAAACATCTTGACTTTTTACCTATAATATGGGTATTAATTCTCCAATTGTTTAAAGAGGATGCTCCGCCATGACTTCCGCTGCTGAAACAATCGTTGTCCGCACACCTACCCCGCCCCTCCCCCCTTGTGACGGAAGGTCAGGATGGGGGGGACGGAAAATTGGGTTCGTTCCCCAGATTTTTTTACATTTCCATTAGAATCAAGGCGTTCCAACCCGCACTTTTTCGTTCGCACCGCAAAACCCGTGGAAAATCTGGCAATCTGTGGCAATCTCGCCTCAACACATCAAATCCCCCACGAGACAGGGCCAACAGACAGGACACGACGCCATGAGCGCCAACAGCATTTACGATAAAGACTTGGCGAAATCCGAGGCCAACTATACGCCTCTCACGCCGCTTTCGTTCATCGGTCGCACCGCCGCCACCTATCCCGACCGCACATCGGTCATTCACGGCTCGAAACGCTTTACCTGGGCCGAAACACACGCCCGCGCGCGCCGGTTGGCGTCCGCGTTGAAGGCGCGTGGGCTGGGTGAAAACGACACGGTGGCAGTGATGGCGTCGAACACGCCCGAAATGTATGAATGTGCCTTCGGCCCGGCGATGATCGGCGCGGTGGTCAACACGCTGAATGTGCGCCTTGATGCCGCCGCGCTGGCGTTTTGCCTGAACCACGGCGAGGCCAAGGTGCTGATCACCGATACCGAGTTCGCACCCACAGTAAAAGGCGCGCTGACGCAGCTCAAATCCCAAGCGGGCTGCGACGACCTGATCGTCATCGATATCGTCGATAGCGAGGGCGACTTCGCGGACGCGGAGCCAGTGGGCGAGATGGATTACGAAGCTTTCATTGCCACCGGCGACCCCGATTTCGACTATGGGTTCACGGATGATGAGTGGAACGCCATCTCGCTCAATTATACGTCCGGCACCACGGGCGACCCCAAGGGCGTGGTCTATCATCATCGCGGCGCTTACCTGAACGCCATGTCCAACATCGTCGGCTGGAACATGCCGCACCACGCCACCTATCTGTGGACGCTGCCGATGTTCCATTGCAACGGCTGGTGTTTTCCGTGGTCACTGGCGGCTATTGCCGGCACCAATGTGTGCCTGCGCCGCGTCACTGCGGCCAACATCTTTGCCGCCATCGCCGATCATGGCGTGACGCATTTCTGCGGTGCACCGATTGTCTTGAACTTCGTCATCAATGCCACCGACGCAGAACGCCGCGAGTTCGACCACAAAGTGAATGTCATGACCGCCGCCGCGCCGCCGCCCGCCGCCACCTTGCAACGCATGCAGGAGCAGGGCTTCGACGTGACGCATGTCTATGGCCTGACGGAGACTTACGGCCCGGCGGTGATTTGTTCGTGGCACCCGGAATGGAACGAACTTCCGATCGAGGAACAGACCGCCAAGAAAAGCCGCCAAGGCGTCGCTTATCATGTGTTGCAGGGCCTGACGGTGATGGACCCGGAAACCATGACACCCGTGCCCGCCGATGGCGAGACCATGGGCGAGGTGATGTTCCAAGGCAATGTCGTGATGAAGGGCTATCTGAAAAATCCGGCCACCACCGAGGCCGCGCTGGCCGGCGGCTGGTTCCATTCGGGCGACCTGGGTGTGATCGAGCCCGACGGCTACATCAAGCTCAAGGACCGCTCCAAGGATATCATCATCTCGGGTGGTGAAAACATTTCCTCCATTGAGGTGGAGGATGCGCTGGCCAAACACCCAGCCGTCATGATGGCCGCCGTGGTCGCCAAGCCCGACGACAAATGGGGCGAAACGCCGTGTGCCTTCGTAGAGTTAAAAGACGGCGTCGATGTCCCATCCGAGCAAGACATCATCACGTTCTGCCGCGAGCACCTGGCGCGCTTCAAATGCCCCAAAGACGTGGTGTTCGGGGAACTGCCGAAAACCTCAACCGGCAAAATCCAGAAGTTCAAGCTGCGCAATCAATTGGTCGGGGAATGAGGCGATAGGAGCCAGGGAGCCAGGGAGCCAGGGAGCCAGGGAACCAAGTAGCGAGCGAGCCTGAAAGAAAGGGACAGGAGGATGGAGACAGGTAAAACCCGGCAGGCGGGAAAATGATGATAAACGCCCCTGTCGTGCGCCGTGCGGGTGGCGTACGCATATCCCTCGGGTCTCAGTCGCGGCGGCGCGGATAACCGCGCGACGCCGGCGGCGGTATGAAGCCTAGAGTTCGGCTTCCAGTTGTGCGATCTCGTCTTTAATGGCGAGCTTCTGTTTCTTCAATTCGTGGACCGAAATATCGTCGTCGAAATGGCTCGTTGCGTCGTCCAGGGCCGTTTCGATTTCTTGGTGGCGCGTACGTAAGGCTTCGATCCGATCTTGCATGCTCATGCTTGCTACCCTCCTATTTTGGTTATGACGGAATGATACAATAATATGGCGGTCAAATCCACCACATGCGATTACCGAAATTGGATTTCCTTGGGATTTTTCCGAGATTTTTTCGGGATTTTCGAGATTTCTTTCACAGCCCCCTACTCCGCTGCGGCTGAGTTTGGTAGAATGCCCCCAAACGATGTGCGTATGGGGGCCCATGAACACCACCACCGAAATCGAGCGCCGAATCATCGAGTTGCAGACCGAGCACCGCGACCTCGACGAGGTCATCGACCAGCTTTTGGCCTCGTCGCTACACGATCAATTACAGGTGCAGCGCCTAAAGAAACGCAAATTACAACTGAAAGACCAGATTTCGTATCTAGAAGCGCAGTTGGTGCCCGATATCATTGCCTGAGAAAACGAGATTTACCCGCCGACACGGCTGAGCAGATGCCGATCCGCAGCGGCAATGGCTTCGGCGGCCTGCCAGCCGGGATGAAGGATAGCCGCTCCAATGCGCGCGTCCAGCGGGTAGCTTTTATCGTGCCATGTGAAAGGTTGCGCTTGAAAGCGCCGGTGCAGGCTTTCCGTCCTGAGCGCCACGGATTCGGGGTCGCCGTTCAACAAAATCACCCCAAGGTCATACCCGCAAAGGCTACCGACCGTATCGGTCGGATGAATTGCTTCTGTTATAAGCTCGACCACGCGGGCCATGGCCGCATCAGCGGCGGCGCGACCGACTTCGGTGCGCAACGCCTCCGCCAACGGGGGGTGCACGATCATCAGCGCCGCCGATGGGCTCAGGCTATCGAGATGATCGATGACATGTTGCAGTTCGCGCTCGAACTCGCGCCTGTTGGGGACACTCAAGATCGGATGGCGCGTGGCAAGTTCATGATATCGAGCGGCTTGCGCCTTGGCCTGGTCGGCCTCGATGCGCATGGGCTCGATCTGCGCCGCCAACGCGTCGATGATGCGCTGGGCGTCCGGGGTCAGACCTTCAATTGGCAGCCCATCAAGCGCCACGGCGGGCGCTGTGCGGGGCGCCTCGCGATTGTCGGAGGTGGTGTCATCTTGGGTCTGGTCGTGCGATCCCTTACCAGGTTTTTGCCCAGGATTCCTGTGCGGCGGATCGCCGACGGATCTGATCGTTTCAGCTTTATTGACGTCCATGGCCAATCCTCAATTAGGGCTCCGGTCTGGGTCCCAATTTGGGGCCAAATTCGAGCCCCAATTCGCGAATGCACGGCGTTCATTTCGGACTATAGCAGATTTATGGTTAACAGTCTCTTGCCGACGGCGTCGTCGTCCCTATAATGGCCGGCTTTCGAGACTAGAGAGGCACGCAACATGAGTGATCAGACGCCGCTGGTGGGTATCGTTATGGGTTCCAAATCCGATTGGGATGCCATGAAAAATGCTTCCGACATGCTGTCCGAACTGGGCATCCCGTTCGAAGCCAAGGCGCTTTCCGCGCATCGCAATCCGGCCCAGGTGCACGAATGGGCATCAAGCGCCGAAGCACGCGGCATCAAAGTCATCATCGCCGCCGCCGGCATGGCCGCAGCCCTTCCCGGTGTGGTTGCCGCCGTCACGCAGCTCCCGGTGCTGGGTGTTCCCATGGAGACCCGCGTCATGGGCGGCATGGATAGCCTGCTGTCGATGGCGCAGATGCCGGGCGGTATCCCGGTGGGTACGTTGGCCGTCGGCAAGGCTGGCGCCAAAAACGCAGCCCTGTTGGCCGCCGCCATTTTGGCACTATCGGATGAGACCATTCACGCGCGTTTGGCCGCGTTCCGCAAAGTACAGAACGACACCGTAGCGGATTTACCGCTGGACTGAGTGAATTAGCTTGCCGCGCGGGCCAGCGAGCTTTCGATGTCGCTCATCGACAATCGGTGCTGCTTGAACGCCTCTAAGAGCTCGATCTCGATGGCGACGCTCTGGCCCAGTTCGGTAGTCACCATGTAGCGGATAAAGTCGATCAGTTCTTGCACCTGGCCTGGGAACACAAGGACGTTGGACAAAAGCTCGCGACGGATTTGCGCTGGGTACTTGAGCAATTCCAGGATCAACAGCTTTTTCACCTTCATGGGTACCCGCACACTGCCGAACAATCGATCCAGGCAGAAGCTATAGATGCCGAAATCGAGCCGCCCCGCCACTTCCTGCGTGAAGCCGCGGAACTCATCTAAGAACGGTCCGGCGGTGATTTTTCGGTCCATGAGCTTTTTGACCACGTCCAGAAAATGCCGGTAGCGCAAACGCGCAGGGCTCATGCGCTCACCGAGTTCAGCTTCCAAAGCGCGGATTTCAGCCGCGCGGAAATGATGCTCGCGAATCGCCTGCGCCGAGGTCCGCACACCATCTGAAAGCGTTTGTTCTTCGATCAACGCGAATAGCCGCTCAAGCCTATCGCGTTCGCGCATGGTCATGCGTTGGGCACGTTCCGACAACGGCAACAAAGCCGCCTGTGCAACGAGATAGTCCTTGGAGAAGATCGCCGCCATGGCTGAGGCTTCGGGAATGATCGGCGAGGCCCGGAAGTCGTCAGTGATGATGAAGCGGCTGTTGTCGGCCACGGTCAAATAGCGACCCAGCTTTGCGCATCCCAAGAAATGCTCCGCGAGATCTTCCATGCCTGTAGGCTCACCCGCGCCGCCGCCAGGTTGTGGCGAACTAGCAGCGCTCGGCGGCACCACGCTCGCTGATGAGGACAGGCCCAAAGTGTACATATCTGAAGTGGGCATATCGGATGTGGCCATACCTGAAGTGGATAGATTTGGCGCAGGCCTTCCCGGCGGCGGTGGCGCGGCATCGCCGCCAGGCGCACGACCGTTCGCAGGTTTGGTTTCCTGCGCCTGACCGGGTTTCAATCCCATACGTTCAAAAATCGAAGGTTCGTCACTCATCATTCAGCTTCATGCGGTCGCGTTCCCCCTATCATACGCCGTTCCCCGCCCGACGCCAATCATCTCTAAAGCCTCACAAAGCCGTGTACGAACGTTACTGGCTGTAAAAAGAGATTCCGGGCACTCTGCATTTAACGACAGTCCCCCACTGTCGGCACCCTAGTTCAGGCATCGCCCTGAACCCTTAGGTTGCTTCCCGGAAATATTCTCAACGGGCGGCATCCGAAACATCCCTGACGATCCAGAGGGCTAGGCCCCGCCTAGCCCTCTTTTTTTTGAACCCGTCAGGAAGCGGTCATCGCTGCAATTTATTAACCTTTCAGTCTTAGTCTGGTTCTCAAGAACGGGAAATAAGACGAAAGAATTTCCGACAACCCGCACCCATAAGGGAAGAATTCCATGACGAAATCGCTTCGCGTCGCCGGCGCGCTCGCCGCACCGCTTTTGCTTGGTGCTTGCGGCCTTCCAGTCGGCATCCAGATCGCCTCGCTCGTCGCTGACGGCGTCTCCTACATGACAACCGACAAAACCCTCACCGATCACGGCATATCTGCCGTCACGCAAAAAGATTGCGCGCTGTGGCGCACTGTCGAAGGCAAAGATATTTGCCGCAATGACGCTGATTCGGACATTGTGCAAACGGCGCTCGCCGACACGGAATCTGTCGACGCTTCCGATGACCTCCCCGAACAAGTAGCTCTCGCTGCCGGTGGCGAGAACAATACCAATGTTCCTACGGGCCAAAAAACAGACGACCTTTTGAGTGAAAAACGCGTCGTCGTGCCTGCGCCGGTGAAACCGGCAACGACCCCGGCAACGACCAATGAGCCGTTAAAGCCGCTTGATACAGATAAGATGATTCTCGGTGCGCCTGAAACAATACCTGAAACAATACCTGAAATAATACCTGAGGCGACACCTTCTCGCGCGCCGATACAAACAGCGACCTTGATCGCCAAGCGCGCCGAAGCGCCCGCTGTCGCGCCGATGGCGCTCACCCCTATTGCCGTGGCGAAAGTCGAAACGCCGTCGCGCACGGAGAAAATGGTCGCGCGGAACGTCGTCCCGACACCGCCAACGCAAACCCGCGCAGTTCCGGCTCCTGCACTCCTGGCACGCACAGTTTCAGCCAAGGCCTCCGATACACAAGCCAGCGAGGCCGGCCCCAAACAAAACCGCACCTACTACATCATAGCCAGTTATCACCGCCAAGCCGATGCCGAACGGTTCTCAGGCCGTCACACGTCCTTCAATCCGTTGGTATTGGAAGGTCGTGCCAAGGGCCGCCGGGTGTTCCGTGTCGCTGTAGGGCCCATCGCCCTGACCGCACGCACCACCACCCGCACCGAACTGCGGGAGGCCGGTTTCAATGATACCTGGAAGCTGTCACTGAAGGCACCCAAAGTGGTGACGGAATTGGCGTCCCTAAACTGAAGCTTAGGAGCCGCCAGCCATGTGTTTGCGGGTAATGGCGACGATCTTCTCGATGGGATCGTCGTAGGCGAAACTATAGACATAACCGCCACTACGATCGAACAAATCGATATAGGCGCTGTGGTCCATCAGGTAGTTGCCGCCTGCGCGCGGCACTTTTTTGAAAGTGGCGCCGAACGCCTCAGCAGCGGCGGCCACGTCAGCGCCAGAGCCCGTTAAACCGACGATATCGGGATGGAAATGCGCAACGTAGCGCCCCATGATCTCGGGCGTATCACGCGCCGGATCGATAGAGATGAAAACCGGCTGAACGTCCTTCGCCGCTTCGCCCAGATCATCCAGCACCAGCGATATCGCCTGCAAGGTGGTCGGGCAGACATCCGGGCAAAAGGTGTAGCCGAACGCCACCAGCATAAAACGCCCACGATAGCTCGCCTCGGAAACCCGGTTGCCGGCGCTATCAACCAAAGAAAATTTTGCCTCGGGTCTCTCATCGGCGCGTGCACTACCCACGAACAACTCCGTGGGCAACATTACCAACACCAAAATGAAGACAAGAAAACGCACGGCTCTATCCGTCAGCGGTTGGTACTCGAAAATGGCGAGGAGGAATGCCGAAACGGGCGAAAGGGGCGGGGCAGTCTGCCCAAGCGCTCTTTCAAGCGCTTGGGCAGCCCAAACGTCTTCAGCACGTCGTCGATGCGGCGCTCCAGGTAACCCCAGGTTTCGGGAAAATCGCCATCCTCATTGCCGTCATCGGACAGCCAATAGAGCACGGTGGATGAATAGACCGGCACCAACAGGCCCCGTTTGGTGTAGTGGTTCCAGTCAGCCGAGCGGTCGCCGGCCGCATACCACATCAACGAACAGCTATGCCACGTCATGCGCGATGTTAATGGCAAATTGTGCGGCAGCGCCAGAAACGACAGCAAATGCCGGAGCGCTTCCTTGTAGGGCACATTGAGCTCAATTCGGGTTTTAACGCAGGCGTGGATGCGGTCGCGGATACGCATTTCGCCCAAGTTCATTTTCTCCAGTTCGGCTAACATGCGCCGATCCGCCCAATCAGCGAAATGTTCAGCGGCCTCGCCCAAGCCTCGGGCAAACAATCGTTTCGCCAAAATGGCGTCGGCGCCGGTGTCTAGCGCGCCGACCTCAAGCGCTTTCCAACTCCAGCCATCGAAGGGCACATGCGCCAACGACGCCTCAATCACGCGGTCGCGCTGATGTTGCAGGTCTTCAGTCATCGGCGGGCTCCTCGGGCTCGTCTCCAGGCTCGTCTCCGGGCTCATCTCCGGGCTCATCTCCGGGCTCATCTCCGGGCTCATCTCCGGGCTTCATCGTGGCCGCGCTGTCCCTTGGCCATCTCCTCGGGGTAGCCGAGGGTGGAGAGATCGGTCATGCGCATGGGGTACAAGATTCCATCCAAATGATCGCACTCGTGCTGCACGACCCGGGCATGAAACCCCTCAGCCTCGCGCTCGATCATAGTGCCATCGGGCGCCGCGGCTGTATAGCGAATCCGCTTGAAACGAGACACCGTTCCGGCCATCTCGGGCAACGAGAGACAACCCTCAACGCCATCTTCCTTGTCATCGCCGAGCGGCTCGATCTTGGGGTTGATCAGCGCCGTCAACGGCACACCACCCTCACCTTCGCCCCCCCGGCCGGCCGGCACATGAAACACCACAATCCGCGCCGGCACGTGCACCTGGGGTGCGGCTAGGCCGACGCCGGGCGCGTCCAGCATGGTGTCCACCATGTCGTTGATCAGGGCATGGACCTCAGGCGCGGTCGGATTGGCGACCTCCCTGGCTGGGTTCATCAGTATCGGATGGCCCATACGGGCGATTTTCAATATGGCCATGGCCGGGTTTTCCATCTAAGTCCAAAGAAATTCAAGATTATTCAGCGGTATTTGGGAAAATCAGTCCTTCACATCCCCGATTTCCTATGTTACAAGGCGCGACCTTGGGACACGGACATTCGTGTTCCTTCCAGTCTTTTAAAATGATGAGGTTGAGGCAAACGTGCAAGTCTCCGTTCGCGATAACAATGTCGATCAGGCCCTCAAGGTCCTGAAGAAGAAGATGCAGCGTGAAGGCGTCTTCCGGGAAATGAAACTCCGTCGCTCTTATGAAAAGCCGTCCGAGCGCCGCGCCCGCGAAAAGGCGGAAGCCGTTCGCCGGGCCCGTAAGCTTGAGCGCAAGCGCGTGGAGCGTGAAGGCTTCTAAAGCCTTTTTCGACGCGATTTCCTAGATTAACGTAACCGCCGTCCGCAAAGGACCGGCGGTTTTCGTGTTTAAATCGATAGGTTTCCAAATGGCCAAAATATATGAACTAGACGGCATCGTCCCCGCTATCGACCCCAGCGCCTTCGTCCACCCCGACGCGGTGGTCATCGGCGACGTGATTATCGGCGCAGGATGCTACATTGCACCCGGCGCCGTATTGCGCGGCGATTTCGGTCGCATCACCATCCACGCCGGCGCCAACGTGCAGGATAACTGCGTCATGCACGGCTTCCCTGGCACGGGCACACTGATTGAGGAAGACGGCCACATCGGCCATGGGGCTGTCATCCACGGCGCCGTCATTGGCCGAAACGCTTTGGTCGGCATGAACGCAGTCGTCAACGACGAAGCCGTTATTGGTGCAGAAAGCGTCGTCGCCGCCATGGCGTTTGTGAAAGCAGGAGATGAGTTTCCCGCACGCAGCCTGATCGTTGGTATCCCAGCAAAACGCATCCGCGACGTCAGCGATGAAGACGTCGCTTGGAAAAGCGACGGTACGCGCGATTATCAGGAATTGGCCCGGCGCTGCCACGCGTCATTGAAACCGGCAACACCTCTGGAAGCCCCTGAGCCCAACCGCCCCTTCATGCCCTTGGGGGCGTCGCTGCCGAAGCATACGAAAAAGTAGCTCGGTCTGGCCCGCAATCGTGCCTAAAGCGCACGAAGCTTAGTTGCCCATTGGAAGCCCGGAAGTGACCCATATCGGACATTCACTTGATAGCGTAACGTAGCCACTGATATACAACACCAGCAGAAAATAAAATCTCCGCGTCCGATGCGGATCAATCTATTTTGGGGTTCCTTTCTAGCCCTTCATATGGAGGCTGGCCGAATGTCAACGACCGTGGAGTCTAGTTCGGAAGAATTGCACATTGACGTCGAATATCGAGAGGCGATGAGCCATCATCGAGCGGACTCACAACTCCGACGACAGGGGCTGGCGTTTGCCAGCAGTTTTCAGATTCTTGCGATCGCGGCACTATCCGAAAAGGTGGCACTAAGCGATCCTCAGGTCCTAATGCTCTCTCTGCTAACATTCGTCGTATGCTTCGTAGGTTTCAACCAAGACCTTAGGCTCAGTGGGTATTTGCTTGCTTACGAGAAGCGAATTTTAGAGATCGAGGGTTCCAAATCCGGGGTGATGCATATTTTGAAAGGTGAGTTTGAGAACAAGCGGAAGTTTCCTTTCAGCAACACTAGTGTTTTTTCAGGCTTTTATCTTGCCCTTTTGGTTGCATGG
>JABIPG010000272.1 GCA_018698795.1 Rhodospirillaceae bacterium | reverse complement strand
GGCGCGATCTCCGCCTTCGCCAGGACGAAGCCGTGAAAGCCTTCGTGCTCCTCGGCAGTTTCCGCCAAGGCGTGGCCGGCGTTAAGCGCTGCGATATTGCTTTCCGCGACGCCCGGCAGCTTGCCGAACTTTTGTTTCAGCCATTCGATCGTTAACTCGCGGTCGCGCGCGAACATCCAATAGACGTAGCCCAGCGCCCAGAAATTCTTGCACCTGAGTGCCTCTTTTTTGCCGAGCCCCAGGCCGCTCACCGCATCGAGCGTCAACTGCGAGATGTCGAGCTCAATCACCCGGTAGCCATCAAGCGTGCCGTCCTCAAGTGGATTGGCCTCAAGGCCCGCCTTACGCAGATGGCGGTCATCGAAATCGTGGGTATCGACCAAGATCACGCCGCCCGGCTTCAAGCCCGGCAGTTCGACTTTCAACGCGGCAGGGTTCATGGCGACCAGTACGTCGAAGCTGTCGCCGGAAGTCTTGATCACGCGGCTGCCAAAATTGATCTGGAACGAAGACACGCCGAACGTGGTGCCCGTGGGTGCGCGGATTTCGGCGGGATAATCGGGGAACGTGGCGAGGTCATTGCCGGCCAGCGCCGTGGCCAGCGTAAACTGCCCGCCCGTCACCTGCATGCCGTCGCCAGAATCACCGGCCAGGCGCACAACGGCGGATTCAATTCGTTCGCGCTCTGCGTCTTGTAGCGACGATTGCTTTTCGATGATGTTCATGGCGATAGCTATTGTCCCGTATCCAGCGAACCCCTCATCCAACGCACAGAATATAGTGCGTTTTGCCAGCTAAAAAAGCATCATCATGGGCCTGCGATCATTATATGTTTTGTGAAATTGTTGCGCTCGACATGAGATCAACCCGTCCCTGGGCTTGGCACGCCCCCAGCAGCAAGATACATAATCCACAGCAAAGCGACGCACCGCAGGAAAAGTGAACCTCATGGAAAACATCGAAGAGACTATCCTAGACCGCTTGTCGGATCTCATGGATCGCGCCAAACGCGGCGGCGCCGACAGTGCGGATGCCGTTTACGTGCACGGGGTCTCGCTGTCCGCCAGCCAGCGCCTCGGCAAGCCCGAGCACCTGGAGCGTGCCGAGGGTGCCGATCTTGGCCTGCGGGTGTTGATGGGCAAGCGCCAAGCCATCGTGTCGTCGTCTGATATTTCCGATACCGCGCTGGATGAACTGCTGGAGCGCGCATTGGCCATGGCCAAAGTGGTGCCCGAGGATGAGTTCTGCGGCATTGCCGAGGCGGACATGCTGGCCGGCGACACGCCCGATCTGGACGAATGCGACAGCACCGAGCCAAATGCGGAATCGCTGGGCGATCTCGCCGCACGGGCCGAAGCCGCGGCCTTGGCGGTCGAAGGCGTCAGCAACTCTGAGGGCGGCGACGCGGGCTGGAGCCGCTCATTCGTGGCGCTGGCGGCAACCAACGGCTTTGCACGCAGGCGTGTGCGCACGGGGTTCAGTCTTTCCGCCGCTGTCTTGGCGGGCGTTGGCACCGCCATGGAGCGCGACTACGACTGGGGCTCGGCGGTGCATTTCGAAGACCTGCCATCGCCCGAGGAGATCGGTCGCCGCGCCGGCGAACAAGCGGTCCGACGCCTCAATCCGCGCAAGGTGGAGACCGCGCAAGTGCCGATCGTTTACGATCCGCGCGTCTCGCAATCCATACCCGCCCACCTGGCCGGCGCCATCAATGGCGCGTCAGTGGGGCGTGGCACGACGTTTCTGAAAGATATGATGGGTAAAGCCGTCATGGCCAAGGGCCTGACCATCGTCGACGACCCGCTGCGCAAACGCGGGCTGCGCTCGAAAGGTTTCGACGGCGAAGGCATCGCCACGCAGCGCCGCAACCTGATCGAAGACGGCGTCCTGCAAACTTGGGTATTGGACCTACGCTCTGCCCGGCAATTGGGGCTTGAGACCACCGGCAATGCGTCGCGCGGCGTCTCGGGCCCACCGTCGCCATCGACCACCAACCTGCACCTGGAGGCCGGATCCATCAGCCCGGGCGACTTGATCGCTAATATCGACCAGGGCTTTTACGTAACCGAAATGATGGGCCGTGGCATCTCAATGGTGACCGGCGATTACTCGCGCGGTGCCACCGGTTTTTGGATCGAGAACGGCAAAATCACCGACCCGGTCAGCGAAGTAACTATCGCCGGCAACTTGAAAGACATGTTTATGAACATGACCCCCGCCGACGACCTGGAATTCCGCTTTGGCACCAACGCACCGACGCTGCGTATCGACGGCATGACCGTCGCCGGAAAGTAGCCGAGACCACTACACCATGATACATTGGCGACCTACCTCGTGAGGGCCGGAATACCTTGACCGATCAAGACGCTACGCCGAACGTTGCCACATCCCATCCGACCACGCTCCACCTCATGGGGCGGTTATGGCGCGATGCTATCCGCAACTATGTCGGTTGGATCGTATTTGCTGTGCTGTTCATGGCGATCATGGCCGCCACCAACGCATTTTCCGCCTATCTCATGAAGCCTATCGTCGACGATGTATTCTTCGCCAAAAACGAAGCCATGCTATGGCCGGTGGGCCTGATGGTGATCACCACGTTTTTGGTCAAGGGGATTGCCAATTACGGCCAATCGCTGCTGATGAACAAGGTCGGGCTGCGGATCATCGCCGATATGCAGAACAAGCTGTTTGTTCATTTGTCAAAAATGGATCTCGGTTTCTTTCACGCCAACCCGACCGGCACGCTGATTTCACGGTTTACCCTCGACATTCAATTGATGAAGGTTGCCGTCTCCAACGGCATAACCGGTTTCGGCAAGGACATGCTGACGCTGGTCGGGCTTGTGGGCTTGATGTTTTACCAGGATTGGCAACTCGCCACGGCATCTTTTTTCGCCTTCCCCATCGCTATCTACCCGATCGTCCGCATCGGCAAACGCATGCGTAAGGTGACAGCCAACACCCAGGTTGAATTGGGCCTTTTCACAACCGTGCTGAACCAAACCTTCCAAGGTATCCGTGTGGTCAAGGCCTATGGCATGGAAGCCTACGAAGCGACCCGACTTGCCGAAGTGGTGGAGCGCATTTTCCGTCTCAATATGAAGGCCGTCCGAACGCGGGAAATTTCGCGGCCCATCATGGAAACTTTGGCTGGCGCAGCCGTTTTCGTGGTCATCATTTACGGCGGCAGTCGGGTGATTGACGGGGCCACCACAGCGGGGGCGTTTTTCTCATTCCTAACGGCGCTTCTCATGGCGTACGAGCCGATGAAAAAACTCGCCACCCTGAACGCCAGCATTCAACAGGGCATGGCCGGTGCCGAGCGCTTATACGACTTGCTCGATCAGCGCCCCGCCATCGCCGATAAGCCCGATGCGAAAGAACTGACCAACGTCAACGGCGAGATCGAGTTCAGTAGCGTCGGCTTTGCCTATGACGAAGATGTACAGGCGTTGCGCGATATTTCACTGCATGTGCCGGCTGGCGGGACAGTCGCGCTAGTCGGGCCGTCGGGGGCGGGCAAGTCCACCATCCTCAATCTGATCCCGCGTTTCTACGATATCGACAGCGGCGCCATCTCCGTCGATGGCACCGACGTGCGCGACGCGACGCTGGAAAGCCTGTTCGCCAATATTGCATTGGTGAGCCAGGAAATTACGCTGTTCGACGACAGCGTCTCCGCCAACATCGCTTACGGCAAAGCGGGAGCCGCCCAAGACGAGATCGAACATGCCGCGCGTCATGCCGCTGCGCATGATTTCATCCTCGAACTGCCGAACGGCTACCACACCGTGGTCGGCGAGCAAGGTGTGAAACTGTCGGGCGGTCAACGCCAGCGTCTGGCCATCGCACGCGCCATGCTCAAGGATGCGCCGATACTTCTTTTGGACGAAGCCACGTCGTCACTGGACACCGAATCGGAGCGTCATATCCAGGCCGCCCTGGACGAACTGATGCAGGGCCGTACCACACTGGTCATTGCGCACCGGCTGTCGACCATCATGGATGCCGATATGATTTACGTCGTCGACCAAGGCCGCATCGCCGAGCAAGGCACGCACGGTGAGTTGTTAGCGCGCGGCGGCCTGTACAAAAAACTCTACGAGCTGCAATTCACCGATGAGCCCACGCCCGCCTTAGCGCCGGCGTCGGAAGGTTGAGACTAGCGTGTCGCTCATTAGGCGCGCATTGAAGTCGACCGCTTTGACGCGATTTGCGTGCTGGCTGGGTGCCCAATATATCCGCTTGGTGTTGACAACCAACCGCTGGCAGACCGTGCGCGGAGACACCCCGAAAGAATTTTGGGAATCGCACCGCCCCTTTATTCTCGCGATCTGGCATGGCCGAATGCTGATGATGCCGCGCTGTTGGCCACGAAAAAAACCTATTCATATGTTGGCATCCCATCACCGAGACGGGCGCTTGATCGCCGAAACGGTGGCTTACCTTGACATCGGCACGATCAGCGGCTCCTCATCCAGTGGCGGCGCTCAAGGGCTTCGCGCCATGCTCAAGATATTAAAAAGCGGCGAATGCGTAGGTCTGACGCCGGATGGCCCCAGGGGACCACGCATGCGCGCGGCTGAAGGTGTCGCTGTCGCCGCGAAGCTTGCCGGCGTGCCGATCATCCCCGCGACCTATTCCGTCAGCCGTGGCCGCTATCTGGATTCCTGGGACCGTTTCTTGGTCGCCTGGCCGTTCGGGCGCGGCGTCATCGTGTGGGGCCAGCCCATTCATGTGGCGCGCGATGCCGACGGCGAAGCGCTGGAAGTCGCTCGGCTTGAGGTCGAGACAGCGCTGAACGCCATCACCGTTGAGGCTGACCGTTTGACCAATCGCTCCGCTGTGGCGCCGGCAGAGTTGGAGGGCAGTGCCGCATGAGCAAGCTGCTGCCCCTCTACCGCGCCGCCACGGCACTCGCCGCGCCGCTCATTGCGCGTCACCTGAAGCAGCGCTTAGCGCGCGGCAAGGAAGACGTGGTCCGATTCAATGAACGCCTGGGCGAGGCCGCGCACCCGCGCCCCCTGGGGCCACTGGTATGGGCTCACGCCGCCAGCGTGGGCGAATCGCTTTCCATGCTGCCGCTGGTTGAGGCGCTTCTCGAAGGTCATGAAACCGTCTACGTATTGATGACTTCGGGCACCGTAACTTCGGCCAAACTCCTGGAAGACCGCCTTCCTCCCCGCGCCTTCCACCAATACGTGCCGGTGGACCGGGTGCCTTACGTCAATGCCTTCCTGGATCACTGGCGGCCAGACCTGGTGTTATGGGCGGAGTCCGAATTTTGGCCCAACCTCACCACCCTGCCCGCATCACGCGGCATTCCCATGGTGTTGATCAACGGTCGCGTCTCGCCGGAATCTTATCGCAAGTGGAAGCGCTGGCCGGGATTGGCGAAAGCCATCTTGAAAAGCTTCAGCCTTTGCCTGGGACAAGCTGATTTGGACGCTGAACGCTTAAAACATTTGGGTGCCGAGCCGGTGCGATCCGTCGGCAACTTGAAGTTCGCCGTGCCGCCACTGCCGGCCGACGCCGATGATTTGGCGGCCATGAGCAACCAATTCGGTGAACGCCCGCGCTGGCTTGCAGCCAGCACCCATGCGGGCGAGGAAGCAATGGTCTGGCAGGCACATCAAACCATTGCCGCCGACCATCCGGGCTTGTTGAGCGTCATCGTGCCACGCCATCCGGATCGGGCCGCCGATATTGCGCGCGAGCTGACAGCGGTCGGCGCCTGCGTGGCTCGCCGATCATTAGATGAAGTCCCCAGCGCCGATACGGATATCTACATCGCCGACACCATGGGCGAGTTGGGCCTGTTCTTCCGGCTTTGTCCGATTAGTTTCATGGGCAAGTCGTTGGTCGATTTGGGTGGTCAGAACCCCATTGAACCGGCACGGCTGGAAAGTGCCATCGTGTTCGGTCCGCACATGTGGAACTTCCCCGATATCACCGAGCGCCTGCTGGCCGCTGATGGCGCCGCCCGCGTCGCCGATCAAACCGAATTGGCGGGCACTGTTGCTACACTGCTGGCAGACGTTAGCTTGTGCCAAACGCGTGCCGCCAACGCCTTGGCCATCGCTCAATCGGAATCCGCCGTGCTGCCTTCAGTGCTGACGGAATTGCAGCCGTTTATGGCGGCCATCACCCTCTCCAATGACGAGAGCCCGCCAACATGAAGACGCCTGCGTATTGGCAAGCCGGACAGGGTGGCCTAACGGCTAAGTTGCTGATGCCTTTGTCTTGGGTTTATCGGGGTGGCGCATCTGTGAAACAGGCTTTGGGACCCGATCCGTGGCTGGCGCCGATACCCGTTGTGTGTATCGGCAACGCGACTGCGGGCGGCGCGGGCAAGACACCGGTCGCGTTGGATGTCGCGCGCCGCCTCAGTGCAAAAGGCGCGCAGCCGCATTTCCTGACCCGCGGCTATGGTGGACGGCTGAAAGGCCCCGTACGGGTCGACCCCGAACGGCACAATGCCCAGGACGCGGGCGACGAAGCCCTTGTGCTGACGCGCACAGCCCCAACCTGGATCGGTGCGGACCGCGCCGCCAGTGCGAAATTGGCGGTGCAAGCGGGGGCAGATGTTTTGGTCATGGACGACGGTTTTCAGAACTTCACCCTGGAAAAAACGCTCAGCCTTCTGGTGGTCGATGGCGGGTTCGGGATCGGCAATGGCTGCATGATGCCGGCGGGGCCACTGCGCGAACCCTTGAACAATGCCCTGCTTCGCGCCCAGGCAGTTATCTGCATTGGTGAAGACGAAACCGGTTTGCTTTCCAATCTGCCTGTGGCGCCGCAAGTTATAACGGCAACGGTGCAACCGAGCGGCGACACAGAGGCCTTTCGTGGCAAGCCCTATGTCGCCTTTGCCGGTATTGGCCGGCCAGAGAAATTTTTCGATACCTTGCGGATTGCCGGCATCGAACTTGTAGATACTGTCACGTTTGCCGATCACCACCCTTTTTCCGACACGGAACTGACGCAACTTAGAAAACGCGCGCACGGTCTGGCTGCCGGTTTAATCACGACGGAAAAAGATTGGGTCCGTCTGAACGAAAGCCATCGCGACGCTATCGACGTCTTGACAATCGGTATGCAATGGGAGGACGAAGGGGTGATCGACGCGTTGATATCCCCACTTGTTGACGGAACCCTCCATGCTGGCTGACCGCCCGCCATTGAAGCGTTTTCTACTCGACCCATTGTTGGCCGTCGTGACGGTCATCGTGTACGCCTTGTTCCGATCCATGCGATTCTGGGCGGCCTCGGCACTCGGCGGCCTCATCGCGCGAACCATCGGCCCGCATTTGCCGATCAATCGCCGCGCCGTTCGCAACGTGAGACTAGCGTTCCCCGAGAAAACCGATGCAGAGGTTAAGGCCATCATCCGCGAGATGTGGGACAACCTGGGCCGCATGGCAGGGGAATATCCGCATCTTGGCAAGATGGACGTATACAAACCGTTCGGATTTGTCGATGTCGAGGGTGCTGAGAATGTCGACCTGCTGCGTGACGACGACAAACCCGGCATTTTCTTTTCCGCCCACATCGCCAACTGGGAGATCGTCTCTCTCGGCGCCATCCAGCGCGGTTTGCCGCTCGATCGCGTTTACCGCGCCGCCAATAATCGCCTGACGGAATGGCTGTATCATCGCGGTCGCGCCACAGGCGGCGACGGTGGCCAATTGATCCCCAAGGGTGCCAAAGGGGCACGCATGCTGGTCAAGTCACTTAAGGATGGCAGGCACCTGGGTATGCTAGTCGATCAGAAAATGAACGACGGCATTCCCGTACCGTTTTTTGGCCGCGACGCGATGACAGCGCCCGCTTTGGCCGAATTGGCGCTGCGCTACGACTGCCCCGTGGTGCCCGCCCGGGTCGTGCGCATCAAGGGACCGAAACTGCGCCTGATCGTTGAGCCCCCCCTGGAATTCACGCCCACCGGCGACCGCCACGCTGACGTCGCTGCGCTCATGGCTTTGGTCAACCAACGCCTGGAGAGTTGGATACGCGATACGCCCGGGCAGTGGCTGTGGTTGCACAACCGCTGGCCCGATTGAATTTTACTCAGCCTCTTGAATTCCCGTGATAACATTCAGATATCTAAAAACAGATTTGGATATCATTCAGGGAGAATAGAAACATGAGATCACTTGTATTCGGGTTGGTCGGCGCACTGTTGCCGCTCACGGCCTTTGCCGGCCAGAACGTTACTTACAGTTCCGGCGGCGGTGACTATGAAGGCTACATGGCGAAAGCCGGCAGCGCGTCGAAGGGGTTGGTGTTGGTCATCCACGATTGGGATGGCCTCACGGACTACGAGGTCAAACGCGCCGATATGCTGGCCGGCATGGGCTACGATGCCTTCGCCGTTGATCTCTATGGCAAGGGCAACCGGCCCAAAGACACCGGCGCCAAAAAAGCCGAGACAAAAAAACTCTATACCGACCGCGCCAAGATGCGCGCCCTGATCTTGGCCGGTCTCGCCGAAGCGCGGAAAATGTCCGGCGGCAAGGCCGTTGTCATGGGCTACTGCTTCGGCGGCGCTGCGGTGTTGGAATTGGCGCGATCAGGCAAAGCCTCCGACGTTGCCGGCTACGCCACCTTCCACGGCGGGCTCAAGACTCCCGACGGCCAAAGTTACCCGCAATCGACTGCGCCCATCCTGATCGCTCATGGCGGCGCCGACACGTCTATCACCATGGATCACGTGGCGGGTTTGGCGAAGGAATTGGAAGCGACAAAGGTCCCCTACGAGATCCAGGTCTACTCCGGTGCGCCGCACGCGTTCACAGTGTTCGGCTCGAAGCGCTACCGCGAAACCGCCGATATGCAGTCCTGGGCAGCGTTCAAGGATTTCCTGACGACGAACTTAGGCAAATAGCTCCCAACCCTAGCTCTCTAGCCTTTTTCCATCAGCGGCGCGCTTCGGTGTTTCCATTCATCGAAGCCGCCGCGCAGGTAATAAGCATCGAACCCGCGCGCTGACAGCGCCCGGCTGGCGTCCTGGCTGACTTGGTGGCCATACACGCAGTAGCAGATCACCGGCTTGGCCTTGTCCAACGCGCCGAACCAATCTTCCAACTGGGTGGGGTCGCGCCAGTGCGCGCCCTCGGCGATGACATTGTCGTCATCGAACGCAGGCTTTTTGCGCACGTCCAAAATCTGCACGTCGGCTTGAAACTGGATCAAGGTTTCCAACTGCTCTGATGTGATCGATCGCAACATGATTTATCTCCCTGTCCTAGAGTAAAGTCTGCATAACGACACCGAAACCGGCGCCCAATGCCACCATCAGCGGCACACCGACGCGCCCGCTTTGCAACAACACGAACGCAACCACGCCAGCGGCCGCGTTGATCCAGTGGATGCCGGCGTCGCTCAGCAGCGCCGCCTCACCGAAGAACACCGCCAAATTGAAAATCACGCCGACCACAGCGGCGGTGATCGCACCCAACGCATTGCGCGCCCAGGCCTTGGCTTGCAGGGCTTCGATATAGGGCGCACCCGCGATGATGAACAAAAATGATGGCAGGAACGTTACAAACGTCGTCAGCACGGCGGCCAGCACGGCGAAGCCAATGCCCGCCGACTTCCAACCAGCGAAGAAGCCCACATAAGTGGTGACCAAAATCAACGGGCCGGGCGTGGTTTCGGCCAAGGCCAAGCCGTTGATCATCTCGGGCGGCGTCAGCCAGGCGTAGGTATTGACGCCGGCATCGGCAATGTAGGGCAACACCGCGTAGGCGCCGCCGAAAGTGACGAAGGCGGCGGTCGTGAACAGCCCGATCACATCGGCAAACGGCTCGGCGCCGTAGACCATCAACACAACGCCACAGGGCACCGCGCCGATAACAACGCTGGCAAGGCTGACCAGCACCCAGCGCTTGATGATCGCGGTTGGGCTGAAATTGACGTTCGGGTCCGGCGCCACGTCGGCGCCATGCGCACCGCCGGCAAACGATCCCCAACCCGTCCGCGCCGCGACCATCCCCAGCACACCCGCCGCCAGCACCACGACGGGAAACGGCACATGGCCGAACCGGATGGCGGCAAAGGCGGCAATCGCCAGCCCGATGGCCAGCGCTGAGTTGCAGGCTTTCGAGCCAATGCGCCAAAGCGCGTGAATAATAATTGCAACCACTACCGGCTTGACGCCCTCGAACAGCGCCTTCACCAGCGAGCTATCGCCTTGCGCCGCTGCCCCCCAGGCCAAACCGATCATCAGCACCATGCCCGGGATGATGAACGCCGTGCCGGCAAACAAGCAGCCTTTGAGGCCATGCAGTCGCCAGCCGATATAGGCTGCCAGTTGCTGCGCCTCGGGCCCCGGCAGCAGCATGGAATAGTTGAGCCCGCGCAAAAACGCGCCCTGGCCGATCCAGCCGCGCTTGTCGACGCATTCAGACTGCATCATGGCGATCTGCCCGGCTGGGCCGCCGAAACTGGTGAAACCTAGCTTCACCCAATAGGCCGCCGCTTCGCCGAACGTCGGCGGTGTAGGCTGTTCGGAATTGTTGGAATTGGGTTCAGACACAACATCGCCGTCCATACGATCCCTCCTTACCGGACTTAAATCCGGCTCATCAGAAGGGCAGCGCTTGGACGGCGAACCGCCTTGAAATACCGGGCGGCTGCCACCGGCCCGATGCGCGGACTATAACAGCCTCGGCGAAAATGGGAATGGAATTTTACGCTAGCCCGCCGCCACAGCGGCTAGCGCGCCATCAAACGCCTCCAGCGTTTTCGCCACATCTTCATCGGTATGCGCCAGCGAGACATAGAATTTGTTGTCGCCCTTGAACACACCGCGCGCCAGAAGCTCGGCATTGAAGCGTTTGTTTTTCGCCATGTCGGCGCCGAGCGTGCCACGATAATCGGTAATATTGCCCGCCTTGAACACCACATCGAACATCGGCGGCACGCCCATCACCTGGCCCTCGACACCATGCTTGGCAAGACCTGCCGTTAGGCCGTCCATGATCTTGCGTCCAGTGGCGAACAGTTTCTCGTAGGCACCCGGTTGGCGCAGCACTTCCAACGTCGCCAAACCGGCGGCGGCAGCGACCGGGTTACCGCTCAGGGTGCCGATTTGTTTGACGGCGCGTTCGGCGGGCACGGCGCTCGAATCGAATACCGCCATGATCTCGTCCGTGCCGGCGATGGCTGCCAGCGGGTATCCGCCGCCGATCACCTTGCCCAAGGCACACAGGTCCGGCACCACGCCGTAAAGCTCCTGCGCACCGCCGTAAGCAAAGCGAAAACCGGTTACGACCTCGTCGAAAATCAACGGAATGCCGGCAGCCTTCGTGGCATCGCGCAAGGCCTGCAAAAACCCTTCCTTCGGCGGGATCATGCGCTGCAAGGGCTCGACGATGACGCCGGCGAGCTCGCCTTTGTGCTCCTCGATTAGGGCGCAGGCGGTCTCAGCATCATTGAACGGCGCGATCAGGATTTCGTCGGAAACCGCTTCGGGTATACCGGCGGAATCGGGCACGGCTTGCGGGAAGTTCGACGGCTTGCCCGGCGCCATGCTCATCAAGGCATAGTCGCTCATACCGTGGAAACCGCCCTCGAACTTGAGGATTTTGTCGCGGCCCGTGTGCGCGCGAATGGTGCGCATGGCGTAAAAGGTCGCCTCTGATCCCGACGACACAAACCGGACTTTCTCCGCGCACGGCACGGCGTCAACAATCGCCTCAGCCAACTCGATGCCGTGTGCATTGTTGGCAAAAAAGGTCGAGCCCTTGGCCACCTGCGCTTGTACGGCGGCAGTCACGTCGGGGTGGCAGTGCCCGACCAGCATCGGCCCGGAACCCAGCAGATAGTCGATATACTCGTTGCCGCTCTCGTCCCAGACGTGCCCGGCGCGGCCTTCTGCAACCACCATATCGAAAGTCACATTGCCAAAACCGCCCGCCGGCAAAACCTTGCGTGCGCGCTCGACGATTCCCGCTTCCACGTCGTTGACCTGTCGTCCCGTCATCTCAAACTCTCCCTCTTATCTCGGCCTTCATTTGGGCATCTTGCCTGTCAACAGCATCGGGTCAAGATGGGTCGCAAATAACGACACGCCCCAATGCAGGTGCGGGCCCGTGGCGCGGCCTGTTTTGCCGACCTTGCCGATCATCTCACCCTTGGCCACCCGCTGGCCCTGTTTGACCGAGATGTCGCTCATATGCACATAGACGCTCGATAACCCGTGCCCATGGTCGAGCATCACCGATTTGCCGGTATAGAACATATCTGGATGCACCAACGCCACCACACCGGGCGCAGGCGCCACGATGGGCGTCCCCTTGGGGGCGGCGATATCAACGCCGTTGTGCGGGCTGCGGGGCTTGCCGTTAAGAATGCGCTGCGAGCCGAAAATCCCCGAAATGCGTCCCTTCACCGGCCAGATAAACGGAGCGGCAAAATCGGTACTGGCGGTATCGAGCCTACGCACCCGGCCAATGGCGGCGTTATCTTTCTTGATCCGCGCGATGGCGACCGGGTCCGGTGTCACCTGGCGCTTGGGCAGTCCGTCGATGCGCTGCACCTGGTAGGTGCGTTTGGCGATAACAACCGGACACGCCAGCGTGTGGCCATCCGACGTTAGCGCGAGTACTTTTGTTTTCACCTTGGCATCGCGTCCGAACCCAACCAAAAACCGCCCATCCGGCGCGACCCGCACGGCACGGCCATCAACGCTGACTTTGGCGCCCGCCGGCGCGCTGCCGATCAACAGCCCGCCTTGCTTGGCTGGGCCTTGCAGCGTCAGTTGGCACGCCAAGGCTGGCATAGCGAGGAACGAGAAAACCAACCCCAGCAACAATGGCCTCATAGCAAACTCCCTTGGCGGTCATCACCGCCGCCCGGCTTAGATTTAGATTTAGATTTAAATTTGGATTTGGGTTTCTGTTTCGGCTCAGACGATACGCCGTCGCCGGTAATCTGCGCACCAACACTACCATCGGCCAACCGCAAAGCGACATCGTCGCCCGCCGCCACCGAAGCGACGGACGCGACGGTCTTGCCCTCGGCATCGGTCACCAGCGCAAAGCCGCGATCGAGAACACGCTGATAGGAATAACTCTCGAGCAGCGCGCCGATACTGTCCAACCGCTGTCGTCCATCCTTAATGCGCTCGCGCATGGCTCGGTCTAGCGCCTTGGCCTCAACCTCAAGCCTGCCGCCGGCCTGCGCGATCTGGTGGGTAGGTTTGCGCAAGCCCGCCACGGCGGCGGCCAATTCCTGTGACTTGGCTTTGATACCAAGCTCCAAGGCGTTGCCCAGTCGCTCGCTCCAATCGTCGAGCCTTTGCGTACGCTCGTCGACCATGCGGCCCAAATCGGGCAAGCCGCGCACCAGCCCCTGCAACCGAAGCCGTCCTTCATCCAGACGCCGGTGCGCAGCGGCGGTCAGGCGTGCGCCGTCGTCCGTGACTTGGGCCAGCAACTCGTGGCGGACCGGCACCGCCATTTCGGCGGCGGCTGTGGGTGTCGGTGCGCGTTGATCGGAGGCAAAATCGATCAGCGTCGTGTCGGTCTCGTGGCCGACGGCGGAGATCAACGCGATATCGCTCTCAGCCGCGGCGCGCACCACGACTTCCTCGTTGAAGGCCCAAAGGTCTTCCAGGCTGCCGCCACCGCGGGCCACGATGACCAAATCCGGGCGCGGCACAGCACCTCCATCGGCACCTAAAGCGTTGAAACCCTCGATGGCTGCCGCGATCTGCTCGGCAGCGCCATCGCCCTGCACCAGCACCGGCCAAACCAGAACATGGCTCGGAAAACGGTCCGCCAGGCGATGCAGAATATCGCGAATGACCGACCCTGTCGGCGACGTGACGACGCCGATAACACGAGGCAAGAACGGCAACTCCTGCTTTCGATCCGCATCGAACAAGCCCTCGGCGGCCAACTGCCGACGGCGATCCTCAAGGAGCTTCAGCAACGCCCCCTCGCCCGCCAGTTCGAAAGACTCGACCACGATCTGGTAGCGCGACCGCGCCGGATAGGTCGTCAACCGGCCGGTGACGATGACCTCCATGCCGTCTTCGGGCTGCATGCGCATCTTCGATGCCGTGCCGCTCCAGCACACTCCGTCGAGCACAGCCGCGTCGTCTTTCAGCGTGAAATACATGTGCCCCGAGGCGGCGCGCTTAAGCCCCGAAACCTCGCCGCGCACGCGGACGCGCGAGAACGTCTGCTCGACGGTCATCTTCAGCGCCTGGCTGACCTCGCCCACGCCATAGACGGGCAGGTTGTGTTCAGCGTTTGCACCCGAATTTTCAGCGGGGTTTGATATGGACGTATCGTCATTCATGATTACAGTAGGACCGTACAACAAATCCGGGGAGAAGAAAGCGCCATGAAGGTTATGCCATGAAGGTTTTAGTGGTTGGATCGGGAGGCCGCGAGCACGCGCTGGCTTGGGCCATTGCGAAGTCGCCCAATTGCAAAAAACTCTATTGCTCGCCAGGCAACGGCGGCATCGCCAATGTTGCTGAATGCGTCGACATCGCTGCCGAAAACGTCGATGCCATTGTCGAGTTCGCCATTGATGAAAAGATCGACTTTGTCGTCATCGGTCCGGAAGGCCCATTGGTGTTGGGCCTTGCCGACAAACTGGCCGCTGAAGGCATCAAATCTTTTGGGCCCTCTGCCGGCGCGGCGATGATCGAAGGCTCCAAGGGTTTGATGAAAGACCTGTGTGCCAAGTACGATATCCCCACCGCCGAGTATGCGCGCTTCGATGAATGCGACGCCGCCAAGGAATACATCCGTGCCCACGGCGCACCGATTGTCGTCAAGGCCGATGGCCTGGCAGCCGGCAAGGGCGTCATCATGTGCCGCAACGAGAACGAGGCCTACGCCGCCATCGACCACATGATGATCGAAGATCAATTCGGCGATGCCGGCTCGGAGGTCGTCATCGAGGAAATGATGCAAGGCGAGGAAGCGAGTTACTTCGCGTTGGTAGACGGCGAACATGCGCTGGCATTGGTCGGCGCCCAAGATCACAAGGCCGCGTTCGATGGCGATGAAGGCCCCAACACCGGTGGCATGGGCGCGTACACCCCCGCCCCCGTATTGGACGACGCACTGGCGGCGCGTGTGATGAAAGAAATCATCGAGCCCACCATCAAAGGCATGGCCGCCGAAGGCACGCCTTACCAGGGTGTCTTGTACGCCGGGCTGATGATCACCGAGAGCGGCCCGAAACTGATTGAATACAACTGCCGCTTCGGCGACCCGGAGTGCCAGCCGCTGATGATGCGCCTGAAATCCGACGCGCTTGAGCTGTTGCTCGCTACCGCCGAGGGCCGCTTGGACAAGGTGAAACCTAAATGGCACAAAGACGCAGCGCTCACCGTAGTGATGGCTGCCGAAGGTTACCCTGCCTCCTACAGCAAAGGCACCGAGATCAAGGGCGTTGATGAAGCCGGGTTAGTCGAAGGGGTGACAGTATTTCACGCCGGCACCAAACGCGACGGCGACAAACTGCTGGCGGTCGGCGGTCGCGTGCTGAACGTCACCGCCATGGCGCCCACCGTGGCCGAAGCCCATAAACGCGCCTACGAGGCGGTTGATAAGATCGATTGGCCGGAAGGTTTTTGCAGGCGGGATATCGGGTGGCGGGCGGTGGGGCGCTAACGCCGCCGCTACCGGCCGCATGAGTCATGTATTTTCGGACTCGTGTTCGATCCCAGAACCGTCGGCTTTTGCCCCGAGAGCAGATTCTTCGTGAAGGCTTCTTTCTTATCCGCAAAGTGCCAGACGCGGACAAAGGACGTGAATCTGAAACCAGATGAAGTGTTGCTGGAGCGAGATCGAATAGGTTCAGATTGCTATGCAGAAAGGCCTATCAGCGCAATTTTAGAATAGCCGAATTTAGTGACTCGATGATGTTGTCTTCGACGCTGTTACTACACATGATGTAACGTTTATTTTGTCGGGGAAGGTCGCGTAACTCGACCATAATAACGTCCTGAGCCGCAGCATCGAGCGTGTCGATCAAATGCTCCGCTTCCTCAGGCGCCAAAATCAAATAGTCGAATCTTCGACCAATCAGCATTCGGGCCATACCGGTGTTATTTTGATCGGTGGTGATCGACCGCGGTTCCAACAGGTTGACTAATTCATCAACCGATGCGCCATAAGAAAACCCAAGCTTCTTGCCCATAGTCAGCGATCTATCGCCCATCAATTCGCGCAACCCTCGATGCCTTTGGACCGCTTGATTATCCTGTCTACTGAGAGCGATCAGGGGCTTGTCCTGGTAAATATGTGCAGTGAACTTAGAAAACGCTTCTCGTTCGGGATTTTTGAACCAACCAATTCCGCAGAGAGGGCTCTTGTTGTCTTCAATAAGTTGCAGCTGACGGTTGAAGGAAACAACTGTCCATCTTACTTCTAGCTCCGCTTTGGAAAATACTTCTACGGCCTTGCCAGCAACGATCCCCCGCACGGATATTTGGTCATCCAAAATATAATAGGGCGGCCGCGGTGTGATCAGAACCTCAAGCATTTTGGCCAGCGAGGGCGTTGACATGACGCTCAAGGCAAATAGAGCCCAAACTACAGCTCTGAATCTGATGCGCGTTTTTGAGTGACTTCGTGGCATGGTCAAGCCTCCGACGTCAGGGGCAGCGTGATCGAAACGGACGTACCTTCACCTAGTTCGCTCTCTATCGAGAGCTTGCCATTATGAAGTTCGACGAGCGATTGCGATATGGACAATCCCAACCCCCATCCTCTTTCTGCCAAGTGGGGGTCACTTTCTCCACGCGTAAACGGGGCTGCAATATCCGCTATTTTGTCAGGCGCAATGCCGGGGCCATTGTCGGTTATGTTGATGTGGGTATCATGATCTTGAGCAGCCGTTTGGATCAGAATCAAACCGCTTTCATCGGTGAATTTCACGGCATTGGATAAGACGTTAAGAATAACCTGTTTGATCGCGCGTTTATCAACGAACACTGCGGATACCCCAACGCCCGGCGCGTAATTCAGTTCAATCTCCTTTGCGTCAGCTTTCTCGGCGATAGTGCGGATGCAATCTACCATGATCTCATCAATGTCGATTGTTTCCTTGTGAAGCTTTGTTTTGCCGGCTTCGATTGCCGACAAGTCGAGAAGTTCGCCCACCAATTCCAGGAGGAAAATACCACTATTATGAATGTCGTTCGCGTATTCCCGATAACTTTCATTACCAAGCGGGCCCATGTACTGTCCCTTCAGGACTTCGGAAAAACCCAAAATAGCATTTAGGGGTGTTCGTAGTTCGTGACTCATCGAAGCCAAGAATTCCGACTTGGCGTTGCTGGCTCGCTCTAGCTCTTCCTCAGCCTTTTTTCGATCCGTGAAATCCATAGCAGTCCCAACCAAATGGGTGGCATCGAGATCGTCACCTAAAGAACTTACGATCGCCTGTACGTCGATGTGAAGAACACTGCCGTCCATCGCGTTAACACGAGTATCTGTCTGGAAAGGCATACGGTTGGAAACGGCTTCATGCATCAAACCCACGAACTCGGCTCGATCATCGTTGTGGATGAAACGCTGGAGGTCACGAAACGTCCCTCCGAACCGTTCGGTTGATTGACCGAATATTCTTGGAAGGTGTTCGTCAAATTCCAAATGATCATCTTCCGGATACCAAACCCAAGTGGCAATGCCTCCGGCGCTGAGCGCCATTCGCATCCGGTTTTCCAACTCATCTTTCGCTTCATACAATTTCTCGGCGGAGACATTGAAAGCCTCTTCCAGTAACTTCAACTCATTCCGGTTCTTACTATGGATGTCAACTTTGAAGCCCTTGAGGTCTTCATTCGAGAGACGTTCCGCCCCGGCAGTCAGAATCGCCAACGGTTGGCGAAGCATCTTGTGGCTAACCAAAAGAAAAATCACCCACATGGCGGCAATTTTTACGACTTCGCTCAGAATGACGATGAGGACGCTATACTTTATCCGCTCCAAGACGACGTCGGGGTGCGAATAAACCGTCGCCTTACCAACCAATTCGCGGCGCGCATCGATCTCAAAGAAAATATCGATCTCCTGACGGATAAGTTTGTCCAAATTGGCGGGACTGGTGTCGGCAGTTATTGCCCCCTCCGAGCTGTTGGTGTTCAGGTTTGCCCGATCAATCGTACCGATACCCTTTGTGCTGTGAACCTCGCCCGTATTGATGTCCAGGACAGTTACGCCCAATACACCCGGAGTTTCTTTCAATCCTTGAATGGAAGAGTTCAGGCTCTCTTCGTCGAATTCCCAAAGTGCCTTTGCGAGACTGCCCCTGAAAGATTGGCCCAATATCTCCAATTCTCGGGACAGGTCGTTCGTGGCTCGCGTATAAATTTCAGCAATTTGAGCCGACGTGATTGTCAGCGATACAGCCAAATAAACGAGAAGGACGACCAAGAATAATTGGCTGGCAATGGAGTTCTTAAAGGGGCCGGAGCCCAGAACATATCGCTTAGGTGCCTCCGGTTCGGGCATCGGCTACTTCTCCGCGGTTCGGACTTCGTCCAACGCTCTCTGTAACCGGGTAACGAGTTCGTCGCTCGTGTCTTTCTGAATAGCGAAATAGAGGTGCGATTCTTCGAGAACCTTCAGGGTTTTGTAATCGTTCGGATCCTCGCCTTGTTCACGAAGATTGAAAAAGGCAACGCTTCCCTCATACGCCCACAAGTCTATACGGTTTGCTATGAGCATCTTCGCGGTCGTTTTCGAAGAATTCGTCCTGTAGATATTATCGCTTCCTATGCCATTGCGAAGCAGCAGCAGTTCACCAATATCGTCGCGGACGGCGCCGATCCGGTACCTCTTCAAATCTTCATTGGAATTGACTGTGATATTGCTTTCTCTCTTGCCGATGATCAAAATCTTTGTCGGCGATATGGGCCCCACCCATTTGAACAAATCTTCTCGGCTTTTGGTGCGTGTCGTCGAGAAAAGAACCGTGTTCAATTTTGTTTGGGCCAGGTTGTAGCCTCTAGCCCAGTTCATGACCTCTATGTCGCCCAGTCCGCGGTCCGTTCCAGCGTGTTTGAACATTTTCAACAAGAGTTCGACAGAACTACCGCGAATTTGGCCACCCTTTTGATAGTTGAAGGGGGCGTAGTTCTCGGTGATGAAAGACAGTTCACCTAGTGCATCCGCCTTGGCGACGTATGAATACGAAATGAACCAAGGGCTTAAAACCAATGCCAACAATACGGTGAAACGTGTTTTCATTGAGAATGGTTACATCCGCTCAGCAAACGCACGCGACAATGCGAATTGTTTGCTCATTTTCAAATATCAGCGGAAAGGATAGTGCATTGCGAGATTCTAGTCTATCAGGTCATCAAGTTCACGGATGTCAATTGAGGAGCATCTCGAATAGCTCGGTCGTAGATTTTATATCCGTCGGCATTGGGTCCAGGCTGTGTAAAAATGAATTCTCGGCAGAAAATGCGAAAGATTGATTCACATATGCGCCACTCAACATAACATTGATTCGCCGCCACCGTCTTTCTGACTCGAATATTTCCCAAAAAGCCTCAACGCGAACGTTTTTATACAGCTTGGTTCAAAAGCAGACAGCTAGTTTCACCCGAATTGAAGTCTAGACACCATCTGAAAGCGGCGGTCGGACATGTGGTTGGGAATCTGGTTTGGATTTTATTAGACGCCCGGCCAACATTCAGTAGACCCGTGTATTCACATCTGAAAGCGCCGTGAGATGATAGAGTCTGATATCCCATGTGGTTCAGTCGGATGCTGGTTACGCCTGTGCCGGCCCCGCTGAGCGACGTGGTACCAGTCGTGAGCTTTTGACCAAACACATGGACTCCACCACCAAACCAAGTAATCTGCCCCCATGACCGAATCGCGAACATCCGCCGGTCCGAACCAACCCTCGCCTGACGAGTCCGTCACGCCTGCGCCCTTCGCAGCCGCCGTTTACGTGCCACGCCAACCTCGCGGCAATGCGCTGGCGCGTTTTATAGCAGGGGTCAAAGCCGATGGCGTGCGCGTTGGCGGGATGGTGCAAGACGTGGTGCTGCGCGATGACGGTTCGCGCGAGCGAATCGACACCATCGATATTGCCACTGGCAAACGCATCGTCATCAACCAATCGACGAACGAGAGCTTGCGCAATCATGAGTGCTCGCTCGATGTCGCAGCGTTGACGGAGACCACCAGCGTGCTGCGCCGTGCCGTCGATGACGGCGCGGAATTGATCGTTGTTGAAAAATTCGGCGCTAAAGAAGCCGAGGGCGGCGGGCTATCGGGCGACATCCTCGACGTCATCGCCGCCGGCGTGCCGATGCTGGTCGCCGTGCCGGAAACGTCGCTCGACGCCTGGATTGAGCGCACCGGCGGGCTCGGCGCGCAGATTGAATTCAGCGAACAAGCGTTCCGAGACTGGTGGGCCGGAACGCAGCAGCGGTAAACAACATTCCTTTTATAGGAATTTATTGACTTTTTAGGTTTTTCCTGTATAAAGGCGGCGTGGCATTCGATGAACGGGTGCGGACGCGCTATAGCCCATTCGAATAAGATGATGCTGGCGAATAAGATGATGCTGGCGAATAAGATGATGGCCGATGCGCTGCGTTGCGAGCGACTTTGGTCCGTCGGCTTTAAGATGACGGGAAAGTTTCAGTCAGAAAATTGGGTTCGTTCCCCATATTTTTTTTGATATCTTTGAAAAACAAAGGCTTCTGACCCCCAAACTTGCGGTCAAAACCCAAGGCTCGCGAAAGAATCACCCCTGGCGTTCCGACGATAGGCGTCTTATATGAAGGGCTAACACGCCCTGATATGATGAGGACTCCATGGACGATCAAACCCGAATTGAACTGGAAGCCGCCGCCTTTCGCGGGCTGGTGAAACACCTGCAAAAACGCACCGATGCGCAGAACATCGACATCATGAATTTGGCCGGATTTTGCCGCAACTGTCTGTCGAAATGGTACAAGGCCGAGGCCGATGTGCGCGGAGTCGAGATCACCGACGACGAGGCGCGCGAGGCCATCTACGGCATGCCCTATGCCGATTGGAAACAAAAGCATCAGGAAAAAGCCTCGGACGAGCAGATGCAAAAATTCGAAGACACCAAGCCGCTACATGCAGAGATCAGCGGCCACAACTGAGGTGCCGACCCCTGGCCATGTTAAACGCAGGCCGTGTTAACCGTAGGCCGTGTTAACCGCCGGCCAACCGGCGCAATGTCCACATGGCGTTGTCGTCACGGTGCAGGAAATCCACCGCCGCGTCACCGCCCTCGGTAACCCGCGTCACACGACCCCGGATACCGACGCTTTCAATATCGTCATTGGCGGTGCCGAGCCCATCAATGGTCACCAGCGCGCCGACCCGAAAGGCACCCGCAGCAGCAATCACCAAATTGCCCTGGCTCCATTCAAGGGTATCGAACAACGAGCCGTCGGCGCGAATTTTGAGCCGCGGCGACGGCGTTCGAAGATGTGCACGTCGATCTTCCATGTTCCGACTATATCCCCAAAATTCGGAATTGTCATGTGATGACAGTCACTTGGGAGAAATTTATGGATGTTTAAACGGCGCTTGAATGGCGCCCCTTGCCGGTTTGCAAATAAGTATCGAAAACGGCGCAAACGCTGCGGATGAAGGCGCGGCCTTCCTCGGTCACCTGAATGTGCTCACCACTCAGATGCACGATCCCGTCATCGACCATACGGACGAGCCGCGCACGCTCGGAGGCGAAATTATCATCGGGTGCACCGTCACGTGTCTCAAACGGCGCTAAGTCGACCTGCAAATCGCACATCAAACGCTCGATGATATCGCGGCGCAGACGATCGGTGGAACTCAGCTCCAGACCACGCTCGACCGCGAAGCAATCGTCCTCAATCGCGCGACGCCAGGCACGAATGGACGGCGCGTTCTGCACGTAGCCTTGCGGCAAACTTCCGATGGCGGACGCGCCCATACCGATCAAAGCCTGAGCCTGATCGGTGGTGTAGCCCTGAAAGTTGCGCTTCAACTCGCCGCTTTCCAAGTGTTTGGCCATGGGGTCGTCGGCGCGGGCGAAGTGATCGAGACCGACGCGTTTGTAGCCGTGCGAGATCAAGCGGTTGGCGACAGCCTCCGACTGGTCCCATCGTTCGGCGGCGCCGGGCAGGGCGGCTTCGTCGATCATCTTTTGGTGCGTCTTCATCCACGGCACGTGGGCATAGCCGAAGACCGAGAAACGATCGGGGTTCAGTTTGACCGCCAGATCGACGGTGCGCTCGGCGTCGCCGACGCTTTGGTGCGGCAGGCCATACATGAGATCCAGATTGACCGCATCAATGCCGTGGCGGCGGAGAATTTCCAGCACGTCGCGGGTATCATCGAAGCTTTGCACACGGTTGATGGCTTCCTGGACGCGTTGGTTGAAGTCCTGGATACCGAAGCTGATACGGTTGATGCCACATTGGGCCAGCGTTTGAGCCATGTCGTCGGTCATGGTGCGAGGGTCGATCTCGACGGCCAGTTCGGCGCCGTCGGTGAAATCGAAGCGCTCGCGCAAGCGGGTCATGATCACAGAGAAGTCGTCGCCCGTCAGCGTTGTCGGCGAGCCGCCGCCGAAGTGAAGATGCGACACTCGGAGACGTTCTGCCACCGCGTCCGCGACCACGTCGGCCTCATGGGCAAGCGCCTTGGCGTAGTCGTGGATCGGATCATATCGATTGACGACCTTGGTATGGCAGCCGCAATACCAACACATGCGCTCGCAGAACGGGACATGCAGATATAGCGATACGGGCTCTTCGGTAGGAAGAGCGGCGAGCCAGTCGCGATAGGTCGCCGCCGAGACGCCCTCGTGGAAGTGCGGCGCGGTTGGGTAGCTGGTATAGCGCGGTACGGCGCCACCGTAACGTTTCAGGAGTTCGGAGTTCATGGCCATGGTTCTACGCATCCCAACCGGGCGTCGCCTTGACAGAGATCAAACGAAGCGCTTTCACATCAACTCAAATTCACATTCACAAGTTTGAATTGATTTAAGTCAAAGCCCTTTTTCAACGAAGGCTTTTATATCACAAGTCTCATTAATGAAATCGAAAACCGGGGAATATGACCATTCGTTCCGTACTCGCGCTGGTCGATGGGGGATCATCAAGCGAGCAAGCTCTTAAAGCCGCCATCCGCGTCGGCCTCACTTTCGACGCCCATGTGGAAATCTTGCATGTGGAACCGCCGCTGAACCCGTTCGTGCCCGCGTTGCCCGACGGTGTTGGTGCTGCGGGCGCCGCGCAAATGGCCGACGATTTGGAAGCGGACATACGCAAACGTGCGGAAATCGCACGGGGCCTGTTTCAAACCCATTGCATCGACGCGGGCCTAAAGACGATAGAACCCGACGATGAACGCATCGCCATCGCTAGCTTCGCTTGGCGGTTGGTCAGCGGACACGATAACCCCGAGCTGGCGCGACGCGGACGTCTTGTCGATTTGATCGTCATGGGCCGACCCGATGCAGCTGACGGCGGCGTGGATTCGGCGGCATTGGAAGCGGCGCTATTTGACACAGGTCGTCCGGTGCTGATCGCCGGCAATGATGAGTTGACGGTTCCCGAAGCCCCCATCGCAATCGCCTGGGATGGTTCTCGCGAAGCCACTCGAGGGCTCAGCGCGGCTCTACCGTTCCTCAAAATCGCCAAACGCGCGTTGATTCTCTCGGTCTCCGATGCTCCCAAGGACGACGGCCTTGAAAACCTGGCCATTTATCTGCGTGGACACGGCATCGATTCAGAGATTCAATTGATCGCCAACCAAGAGCGCACCATCGCTGAAACCTTGCACCAGGAATTGCAATCCCACGGTGTCGGCCTAACGGTGATGGGGGCCTACGGCCACAGTGTAATCAGCGAGTTCTTATTCGGTGGCGTGACCCGCGATATGCTGAAAGATCAGCAACTCACACTATTTTTGGCACATTAATTTCCCGCCAAGGCATTGAAGCTCAAGGTGTGGCATCTTCCATACCCGCATGCTAGAGTTTCGCCGTATTCAGAGGGGGCTCTGTTATAATGTGATTTAGGGGCCTTAAAGAGGAGATTGAGAGTGTCGACGGAGCATTCCCAAAATGTTGTGCGTCTTCCAGAACCGGCGAAACGTGCCGGAGCGGCAGAATCTCCCTGTGCCGCGTGTCCAATTCGTGATTTGGCCGTCTGCTCGGCGCTCGACGATAGCGAGCTCAACCACTTGAACGCCATCCGCCTGCCCGTGCAACTGCCGCATGGCGCTGCCGCCTTCGACGAGGGTGAGCCTGCAGACTATGTTTATAATCTGACAGGCGGCTTTATGAAGCTCTACAAGCTAATGCCTGATGGTCGGCGGCAGATCACAGGGTTCGTTTTCCCCGGCGATTTCTTGGGCCTCGCGTCAGACACCGAGTATGTCCATACTGCCGAAGCCATCACTGATGCCTCGCTTTGCAAGTTTAAACGGGTTCAGTTGGAGCGCTTGTTCCGTGAGCTGCCAAAGCTGGAGAGACGATTACTCGATATCTCCCGCAACGAATTGGCCGAAGCACACAATCAGATGCTGTTGCTAGGTCGGAAATCGGCAAAGGAACGGATTGCATCGTTTTTGATCATGCTTGTCGCCCGCGCCGAGCGCCTTGAGCTTTCAACCGATCCGTTGGAGATTCCCATGAGTCGCAATGACATCGGTGACTACCTGGGCCTGACTACCGAAACTGTCAGTCGAACGCTAACAAGGTTAAAACAAAGTGGCGTCATTGCACTAAATTCGGATCGACGGATTTCAATTGCGGATCCGGCTTCTCTTGGTGAAATCGCCGAAGGATACTAAATTTCCCCCATCGAATGTTTTTTTGATGCATTGGTTGATTCACATCAACCTTTTTTCTGATACGGTGACCTAGGTTACCGACGTAGTCTTTGGAGAGTGTGATTCTCCAGTGAGTATAACGAGAAAAATTCCGTCAATTAACGACGAAAGAGGTCTGTTATTATGAGTGGGTTGGTTTGGCTCCCGGTTGGGGGCTTTGCGGTTTTGGGGTTGGTTTTAGCTGCCAATGCCGTCGATACGGCAATCTACGCACATGGTTTGTTGCTGTTTGTCGCATCTGTCTTAGCTGGCTTTGCGGTTCTCAAGAAAAGCGAGAGCGTAGTCGCCGAGCATCGATCGGACGGCGCAGATGGAACGATCGTCTACAATGATTCCATCATACGGTTAGGTGTCGTCGCTTCCACGTTTTGGGGCGTTGTCGGCTTCACGGTCGGTTTGGTAATTGCCTTGCAATTGGCCTTTCCGGCACTGAACTTCGACCTGCCTTGGACCAATTTTGGTCGATTGCGGCCTCTGCACACCTCTGCGGTGATTTTTGCTTTCGGCGGCAACGTCTTGCTGATGACCTCTTTTCATGTTGTGCAACGCACCTCGCAAGCCCGCCTTGCAGGCATGTGGTCACCTTGGTTCGTTTTCTGGGGCTACAACCTGTTTATCATCATGGCTGCCACCGGATATGTCTCGGGCATTACCCAAGGCAAAGAATATGCAGAACCGGAATGGTACGTTGATCTCTGGCTGACCATTGTTTGGGTGACTTATTTACTGGTGTTCCTTGCCACCCTTTGGAAGCGCAAAGAACCCCACATTTATGTCGCCAACTGGTTCTACCTAGCCTTTATCGTGACCGTAGCCATGCTGCACCTAGTTAACAATGCCGCGGTGCCGGTGGACTTCTTCGGTTCCAAGAGCTATGTCGTCTGGGCCGGCGTCCAAGATGCCCTAACGCAGTGGTGGTATGGGCACAACGCGGTTGGTTTCTTCCTGACGGCGGGTTTCTTGGGCATCATGTATTATTATGTGCCGAAGCAAGCGGAGCGCCCGGTTTATTCCTACCGACTTTCCATTGTCCACTTCTGGAGCCTGATCTTCCTCTACATCTGGGCCGGTCCACACCATCTGCACTATACGGCGTTGCCTGATTGGTCGCAGACGCTCGGCATGACCTTCTCAATCATGCTGTGGATGCCTTCGTGGGGTGGCATGATCAACGGCCTGATGACGCTTTCAGGCGCATGGGACAAGCTGCGCACGGATCCGATCTTGCGTATGATGGCGATCTCGGTTGCCTTCTATGGCATGAGCACCTTCGAAGGACCGCTGATGTCCATCAAGGCAGTGAACTCGCTCAGTCACTACACCGACTGGACCATCGGCCACGTACATTCAGGCGCTTTGGGCTGGGTCGGCATGGTTAGCTTTGGCGCTATCTACTTCCTGGCACCGAAGATGTTCGGGCGTGAGAAGCTCTATTCGCTCAGGCTCGTATCGGCACACTTCTGGCTCGCCACACTTGGCATCGTGCTCTATGCGGCGGCCATGTGGGTGTCCGGTATCATGCAGGGCCTGATGTGGCGTGCTTACGACAGCCTCGGCTTCTTGGAGTATTCCTTCGCCGAGACCGTCGAAGCCATGCATCCGTTCTACGTGATCCGGGCCTTCGGCGGCGGCATGTTCGTCGTGGGATCTCTGCTCATGGCCTACAATGTATGGCGTACAGCACGCGGTGACGTGCGCGATGAACAGCCCTACATGCCGGCTACTCAAACGGCCACGGCATAAGGAGACACATCATGTTTGATCATGGAAAAATAGAAAGAAACTCGATACTGATGGTGGTGGGGATCCTCGTCGTGGTGGCCATTGGCGGCATCGTCGAACTGGCTCCACTGTTCTACTTGGAAAGCACTATCGAAAAGGTGAAAGGTGTTCGTCCTTATTCGCCGCTCGAGCTTGCGGGGCGGAATATCTACGTCCGCGAGGGTTGCTACAACTGTCACAGCCAGATGGTGCGACCGTTCCGCGATGAGATTGAGCGCTACGGCCACTATAGCCTGGCGGCGGAAAGTATGTACGATCATCCGTTCCAGTGGGGCTCGAAAAGAACCGGTCCGGATCTG
>JABIPG010000271.1 GCA_018698795.1 Rhodospirillaceae bacterium | reverse complement strand
GTCGATTAAAAAGAACCTCGTGCGCGAACAGTCCATTGCTCCGCGTGGAATGAAAATGGAAATCAGTTCCGACGTCACAAGCAACATTCGCGACCGCCTGCGCATTCTGTTGAGCAATGGCGTGCAAGGCCTGGCTTTGGTGTTCCTGACCATGTGGTTATTCTTTTCCTTGCGCTTCAGTTTTTGGGTCACCATGGGCCTGCCAGTCTCTTTCCTTGGAACCGTGTACGCCATGAATGCACTCGGCTATTCCCTCAACATGATGACCATGGTGGGATTGTTAGTTGCCATTGGTCTGCTGATGGATGACGCCATCGTCATATCCGAAAACGTGGCATCGCACCGTCGCCGGGGAAAACCCGCTTTGCAGGCTGCTGTTGATGGTGCTCGTCAGGTCATGCCGGGGGTTCTGTCTTCGTTTTTGACTACAGTCATGATTGTCGGTCCGCTGGCTTTTCTGTCTGGAAAAATGGGGGCTGTGCTCAAGTACCTGCCGGCTGTGCTCTTGATCACATTGATCGTCAGTTTGGTTGAAGCTTTTTTCATTTTGCCAGCGCATCTACGCCATTCCATGAAGGGCATGGAAAAGGAAGACCGCAAGGGAATTCAAGCTTGGTTCGATGTTAAATTCGAGAGCCTTCGCGATGGATTTTTTGTCCCCCAAGTGGCCAAGGCCGTTCGCCAACCTTATCTGGCGTTAGGGGTCATGCTGGCTCTGGCCATGATTTCGTATGCCGCTATCCCGGCAGGTTTTCTTAAGTACCAGGCCTTTCCTACCCTGGAAAGCGACGTCATCCAGGCTCGCGTCCTGTTGCCTCAAGGCGCGCCGTTGGAGCGTACCGAGGGTGCGGTGGGGCAAATGATCAATGCGTTGAAGCAATTGGATGAAGAGTTTTCCGCCCGTCAATCCGGTGGCAGACGGATGGTGAAGAATATTTCTGTTCTCTACAACACCAACGTGGATGCGTATGAAAGTGGCCCACATCTCGCAACCGTTAGCGCCGACCTTCTGCGTGCGGAAGAGCGCAATGGCACCGTCGATGAAATGCTCACACGTTGGCGTGAACTCGTCGGTGATTTACCAGATGTCAACGCCTTAAAGTTTACCGACAAAGAGCGTGGTGTGGCTGGTAAAGCGATTGACCTGCGATTGCAGGGCAACAATTTAACCCTACTGAAAAAAGCCTCTTTGGACCTACAGGCATTTCTTGCCAAGTTCAAAGGCGTAAAGGACGTGTCCGACGATCTGCGATCCGGCAAGCCCGAACTGCGCATTACCATTAAAGATAGTGCCGGTGTGTTCGGCATGACCGCCGCAACGATTGCGGGTGAGGTTCGCGCAGCCTTGCATGGCGGCACCAGCATGGAGGTGCTTACCAGCAACGAGACTTACGATGTCACTATTCGGATAGCGGCGGATGATCGAGACAGCATTGATGATGTTCGTTATCTAAAAATCAATGCTCCTGATGGCAGCTTAATCCCCTTGAGTGCAGTCGCTGAAATCGAGCAAACACGAGGCTATGCACGCATCCATCGGGTCAACGGTTTGCGCACTGTGACCGTCCAGGGAGCTATCGACACCAATTTAGTCAATGCGAGAGAACTCATGGGTATGGTGAAGAAGTTCTTTGCCCCCGAACTAAAGAAAAAACATCCGGGCATTCGCATGGCTTCGCAAGGACAGGACAAAGACACATCCGACACAGGTAATTCGTTGCAGACCAACATTCTCATCGGTGTCGTTGGTATCTTCCTCGTTCTTACCTTCCAGTTCCGCAGTTACATTCAACCTTTGTCCGTCATGTTGGCGATCCCCATGGGATTGATCGGTGTGGTGTGGGGACATGTGGCGATGGGACTTGATCTTACAATGCCCAGCCTTGTTGGCTTCGCCACCCTCGCTGGCATCGTTGTTAACGACAACATATTACTTGTCACATTCGTCAAAGACCGGCTTCGGGAAGGGGTGAATGTAATCGAAGCCACGCAGGAGGCCGCGCGCGACCGTTTTCGCCCCATCATGATCACATCGCTCACTACCCTTGCAGGATTGCTGCCGTTATTGATGGAGACCAGTACTCAGGCCCAGTCGTTGATCCCTCTGGTGGCGAGTATTGCATTCGGGTTGCTAACTGCAACCGTGTCTTCGCTGTTTATGGTGCCGGTGTTTTTTACGCTACTCGATGATCTAGGTTCGTTGAATATCGCAGCCGAAGACGATGAAAACGGAGGATCAAAAACGGCTGGATAAGGTGATAACCTGACATCCGTCTACGGTTCAAAGCGTGTCCGGTTACGCCACGTCACTAGCCGGGGGGCGGCTTGGTGGCCTGCGCCGACGCCCTATATCCGCGTTGAGAGCCAGATGGCGAGTTTGGAGCCGGTTTTGATGGCGCCGCTGAGAAGCTCATAGCCGGGGGCTTGCTCGGCGCCGTGTTCGAGCCCCGTGGCGCGATGCTCCAGCTCTTCTTCACGGAATTTCGCGCAAGTGTCCTTGAGCGGTTTTTCGTCGCCGTAGGGTTCCAGCGCATCGATCTGTTCGGCGTAGTGTTCATCGATGGCTTCTTCGACCGCGACCGTGCAGGCCATGGCGGCTTTCTCGCCCATCAGCGCGGTGGCCGCACCCAAGGCAAATCCGGCTGCATGCCACAGCGGCAACAAGGCAGTGGGGCGCACGTGGCGGTCGGCGATCAGGTCGTCGAAAGTTTTCAGGTGATGCTTTTCCTGATCCAGCATGTGTTCGATCAGCGGCGCTGACTTTTCCTTGCCCAGTACCGCCAGTTGGCCTTGGTAAATGCGCACGGCCCCATACTCGCCAGCGTGATCAACGCGGATGATGCGATCCACCAATTGTTCGGGCGTCGGGTCGCCGGGCAGGCGGTCAGGACTTTTCGGGCCATTGGGTTTGCTCATGACGTGATCCAAATTCTGCGTGCCGCGTTAAAGCTGATGCCGGCCATCACAAACGAGAAGAACGCATTATGGGTCGCCATGGAAACGCCGAACAAGGTCCAATCCACCTCGTCGCAGGATTTCGGCGGTTTCTCCTGCAACATTTGTTGGAATTGGTTGACGGAAATCTGCGCGCCGGCCTCACCGCCGCACCCGGCCGCCGATTGCCATAGGTGCTGTTCAACACCCACGTGATAAACCGCCAATACCGCGCCGGCGAAGAAGATGATCCCGGCGATGGCCGTCAGGTTGCCGGGTGACACCCATTGGGGATGCTTAATCCCCATCCAGCCGACAACGGCAATCAAAACATAAGGAATGCGCTGCAAAAGGCAGAGATTGCAGGGCTCCAACCCAAACCCGTATTGCGCCGTATAGGCCATGACCAAAGCGCCGACGCCAACCATGGCCAAAAACCAGGGATAGGTGCGCTGCAATCGCGTGGGGGCGGGTTCGAAACTCATGCAACCGATATACGCCAGCCGGGCCGATGATTCCAGACCGGTGATTCCAGGTGGGTGATTCCAGGCGGGTGATTCCAGATGGGTGATTCCAGATGGGCGTTACGATAGAAAAATCAGAGCAAGTACTTGATGGCGACAAAGCCACCGATCAGGCCGACGCAAAAGATCGTAAACACAAGGCCCAGCCGCGCCTCGATGAAATCGCGGATCGGCGGGCCGAATTTCCACAACAGCGCGGCCACCAGGAAAAACCGCAAGCCCCGCGCCAGCACCGAAGCGATGGAAAACACTGTCGGGTCCAGGGCGGTTACGCCTGACAGGATGGTGATCACCTTGTAGGGGAACGGCGTCACGCCGGCGATAAACACCGCCCAAGCGCCCCATTCGTTGTAGGTTGCCTTGAAGTGGGCGAATTTCGGGCCGTAGCCGTAGAATTCTAGCAACGGCCGCCCGACTTCGTCGAACAGGAACATGCCGATACCATAGCCCGCCATGCCGCCCAGAACCGAGGCGATGGTGCACACCAGCGCGATTTTCCAGGCCCGCGTGGGCGCCGCCAACACCATCGGGATCAGCAGTACATCGGGCGGGATCGGGAAGATCGAGCTTTCGATGAACGACACCGCCGCCAACGCCCAAAGGGCTTGCGGGTGGCTGGCGAGCTTGAGGGTCCAGTCGTAAAGTGGGCGAATCACAAGGGGCTTCCCCGCAGCGGATGAGGTGGGCGATTTAAGTGTCAGGGCTTGTAACAAGGGGGCGCGGGCCTTGCAACGCACATCGGCCTATTGCCCTATTGACCGAGCGGCACGCGTGGCTAATATGCAGCCCTTCTCAATGGAACGCCCCGAGGATATCTCGAGTATATCTCGGCGGGTGTGGCGGAATTGGTAGACGCGCGGGATTCAAAATCCCGTTTCCCTAGGAAGTGCCGGTTCGAGTCCGGCCACCCGTACCATTGAGCCAAGACCGAGTTAATGAGAGGCGCCCTATGGCGCCTCAAATTTTACGAGGCCTTGGCGAAATCCTCCCGGAGGGGCGGTTCAACAAGTCCCACCCCAATCCTCACTCTTGATTTTTCATCCCCAGATCACCACAGCCACCACCGACGGCACCACCAGCCCGAGCGCCAGGAAGGTCCGCGCGGTGATTTTTTCGCGTCGAAAAACCAATACGCTCAGCAGCATGGTGAACACCGGCGCCGCTGCGATGATCGGCACAATGATCACGATGTCGCCGGTCATCAATGCCTGATTGAGCGACAAAACGGCAATTGCGAAGATCACGCCGCTGGCGATGAACCACGCCGCGCCTGCGCCTTTGAGCGGCAATCGCCCGCCCTTCGGCGCTAATTGCAGGCCGATGGTCAGTATCGCCGAAACGCTAAACCCAACGAGAGCGGCGAAATAGGGATCGGGGATGTGGATCATGCCGACCTTGGTGACGGCGTGGCTGAGCGAGCGCACTGCTGCTGCACCGACCGGCAGCAACAAGGCCCATGTCGGCCAGTGGTTCGTCGCCTGTCCACCCACTAGCCGGCCAGATCGCGCCAATATGGCGACCGCAATCATAATGCCACCGGTACCGAACGCCACGGGCCAGGTTAGTACCTCGCCCAGCCACAGAATGCCGAACGCAGCGCCGAACACCGGTGCGATGGAACCGAGCGTCCCGGCGAGCGTTGGACCCAGATGATGAATGGCGGAAATCGCTAAGTTGGCGGAAAGCGCGGGGCGTATCAGTCCAATGAGGACGAACAACAGCACCGCCGGATGATAAAAATGATCGATCTCGAGAAACCAAGGCGCGACAAGCCAAAAGCATAGCGCCGACGCGCCGATACCGATGGCCGCGCCGGCCCGTGCACCGACGCGCGCCACGCCTTGCGCCTGGAACTGATCGCCCAGCGCAAACAGCATTGCTGAGATCAGCGCAAAAACGTAAGCCGGTAATTCGACGGGCAGGGATATCGCGATGTGTAGGGCCTACTCAAACCACGCCTGCCAGGCGGCCCAGTCGGCAATGTGCTCAGCCATCACCTCGTAGCCCGCGGCGATGGGGTGCACGCCGTCGGCATCTTCGTACATGCCGGGCCAGGCCGGGTCGTCGACCAGACGCGTGTACATGTCGAGATAAGGGATACCTAAGTCGGCGGCGATCTCCGTGTAGGCGGCGTTCAACTCGGCCATGCGTTCCGAGGCGAAATGATAGGCGAGATCGGCATTCACCTGGAACGGTTGGCGGCTGTCGTCGACCGGTGGTGGGCCGATCCACAGTGTGGGTAACCAGTCCCGCGCCTGAGCCATCATGGTGCGCGCGATCTCTTTTGAATCCTCCAGTGATACCCTTCGTCCTTCGCCGATGATTTCGGCGCAGTCATTGGCGCCGAATGAAAACACCAGCGCGCCCGGATGGGTATCCCAGATCCGCGCCTTGCATTCGGCGCGCCAGCGTGGCGCGATCTGTTCCGACGTTTCGGCGCGGATGCCCAGATTGTATAGGCTCATGTCGTGACCGGCAGCGCGTCCGTCGCGGCACAGCCTGCCGGGCCAGCCGAGGTAGGTTTCATCGTTGGTGCCGAGCACCAGACTGTCGCCGACAAAGCATATCCTGATTGTTGTCATGTCCCGCTCCCTATTTGTCCCCGGCTTCTTTAACCAAGCGATCCAGGCATTGTTGACGGTCTGCCTTGTAGTCGCCGTTCTCCCACCAATCTTCGACGCGTTCCAATAGCGCGCCGATATCAGGCCCCTCGGCCACACCCAACGCTAGCACGTCGGCGCCCGAGAGGGGAAATTCAGGCGCCCGCCAGCGCACGCAAAGCTCCAGCAGTTCGATGTAGGCTTCGGTGCGGGTTCGTGGTAGCCGCGACGATGCCGCCAGTTCCCGCGCCCAGGCCAACAATGCGAGATCGCGCGCCAGGTCCGGGCCGAGCCGTCGGATGGCGCGATGTTCATCCGTTTTGTCCATATTCGCAGTTACTTCGATGGTCGGTACCACCATATCGGTGAGCCGAGCCCGCGCCGCATTGGAAAGCCGCAACCGTTGGGGCATGAGCGATAGGGCGCTTTCGGGGTGCTGGGTGTCGAGCAGGGCGGCGAGATGGCGCAGCGGATCGGGTGCGACGCCCGCGATATTGATGGCGCGGGTTTCCAACCAGTTGAGCATGCGCAACGGCGCCACATCGCCGGCTTCCGGCAAAATCACCTCAAGCACGCCTGTACTTTGCATGGGGACGAGAATCTCAGCCGGGTTCGGGACCATCAGGATTTTCAGCAATTCATCGCGCACCCGCTCGCCCGACAATTCGGCAAGTTTGGCGGTACGCGCGCGGCACGCCGTCATGGCGGCGCGGTCTAGCGGCGGCAGCCCATAGCCGCCATGGAAACGGAAAAACCTGAGGATGCGCAGATAATCTTCATCGATGCGCGTCTCGGCGCGCCCGATGAACCGCACCCGGCCATGCGCTAGGTGAGCGATCCCGTTGTTGTAATCGTAGATGGCGCCGTCGGGGGTGGCGCTCATGGCGTTGATGGTGAAATCGCGGCGCTCGGCGTCGGCGATCCAGTCGTCGGTGAAGGCCACTTTAGCGTGGCGGCCATCGGTTTCTTCGTCGCGCCTGAGCGTCGTGATCTCGAATGAGCGGTCATCGAACACCGCAGTGACCGTGCCGTGATCAAGCCCAGTGGGCACCACTCGGATGCCGGCGCGCCCAAGCAATTCGATGACGGTTTCGGGCTCGTCGGGGGTGGCGATATCGATGTCTTTGACCGGTCGTTTGGCCAATCCATCGCGCACGCAACCGCCGACAAAGCGCACTTCCGTGCCGTCCGCCGCCAATGCGGCCATGACGGCGCGGGTTGAAGCCGCCGATAGCCAGGGCTGTGGCCCCAGGTCGCCTTGCGGCTCGGTGCTGGCGTTGAGAGAAACCATGGCCCGAACTCAGCCCGGCAATTAGTTGAACTTGGGCGGCACGACACGACCGTCTTCCATGCGCGGCGCTTGGTAATCGCCTTGGCCGGGTTTTTCACCTGAGGTGACGGCGAGCGTCACGAGGCCCGCCATCATCAGTACAAAACCGATGATGACCGACCAAAAAACATGGGTGCGCTCAATCGCTGGAATGTCGTCGCCTGCTTTCGCGGCACGGCGGCGCACAAAATTCATGTAGATAAGATACAGGGCCAACGGCCCGATCAGCGGCAACAAATATTGGATCAGAATACGGCTCATTCACCCATCAATACGTTATAGAGGTCCACCAGCATGCCGGCCGTGGCGCCCCAGATGTAAAATCCATTATAAGGCATGGCATAGAATTGCCTTACGGTTCCTTCAAATTCGCGGCTGTGGCGCTCATGGTTGGCTGGGTCCAACAAGAAATCCAGCGGCACCTCGAACACCTCCGCCACTTCGTGCGGGTCGGGAGTGATGTTAAACGGCGGCGTCACCAGCCCAACCACCGGCACCACGGAGAAGCCGGTTCGCGTTTTGTAGTCGGCCAGGCGCCCGATGATTTCGATATGGCGGCGGTCGACGCCGACTTCCTCTTCGGTTTCGCGCAGCGCTGTATCTTCCGGCGAAGCGTCGCCTGGATCCACGTGGCCGCCCGGGAAACTCACTTGTCCCGGATGGTTCGCCAGATGGTCGGTGCGTTGGGTGAACATCATGGTCAGGCCGTCTTCGCGCGCGACGACCGGTATCAATACGGCGGCTGGTTTCAAAGTGTCAGGCGGCGGCATGCCGGGATTGAGATCATGGTCGCCGCGGCCGACAGAACGGCCATGGCGCGCCTGGAAAGTTTCGGTGATCCATTCGGTGTTCAACGCAATTGGTCCAGTTTCTCTAGGCTTCATCGTCGACGCTGCCCAAGTGATGAAAGACGCCGCCGCTCCATATACCGAGTATGTGCGCACCTTTACGCTTTTCTTCAACACCCAGCGACACCACATCATAATAGACCGGACGGTTCAACTTGGCTTCGAGGCCACCATCCAGGGTTACATACGGGATCGAATCGGCATTCAATAGCAAGGGATGGTCGCGATCCAACCCAACGCAGGTGTCGATATTGGTGCGAAGGTCTATCACTTGATTGTGACCCGTTCCCTCAACTTCCATGCCGACAACCACAAAAGGCGTGTCCTCGACGCTGACGGGTGCGATTTCCGCCGGTGTGATCAGCCAATGTTGGCCCTCGGTGTCGCGGCGCAGCACCGAAGCGAAAAGCTTTACCAATTGCGGGCGGTTGATCGGCGTGCCCCGATAGTGCCAGACTCCGTCATGATCAATGCGCATGCCGATATCGCCGAAGATCACCTGTCGGGGTGTCGTCTCGATGCCCGCCGGCGCAGATGCGCCTTCTGGTCCGTCCCCAGGCATATCCCCAGGACCAACCGGAGGAACGCCTTGAGTAAAGCTGCTAAGTGCGGTCTTATTTTTGTCCATCATCATGTGGTACGGCACATACAATCGTTGTCATGACCCGGGAGTTCATATCGTGAGCGCTACCGCCCCCACCGAAGGCCCAAGTGAAACCTTGGCTACAGACCAGGATAAAGCAACCGAAGAGGTAATCAATTCAGACGCGCTGATTGAGGCTATTGATAGTCTCGGGCATGACCTGGCCGCCGCCAGGAGTGCCATCGGGAAGTTCATTTTCGGGCAAGACGAGGTTATCGAAGAGACCTTGATTACGCTCTTGGCCGGCGGGCATTTATTGCTTATCGGCGTGCCGGGGTTGGGCAAGACCCGATTGGTGGAAACACTGGGCGCGGTTTTCGGGCTCGACGACAGCCGCGTGCAATTTACGCCAGACCTCATGCCCGCCGATATCCTGGGTTCGGAAGTACTGGAAGAATCGGATACCGGTAAACGCTCGTTCCGATTCATCAAGGGGCCGGTGTTTTGCCAACTCTTGATGGCAGATGAAATCAACCGTGCCAGCCCGCGGACACAATCGGCGCTTTTGCAGGCGATGCAGGAACACCGTGTGTCCGTGGCCGGTGAATACCATGCCTTGCCAAGCCCGTTTCATGTGCTGGCAACGCAAAACCCGCTGGAACAGGAAGGCACCTATCCGCTTCCCGAAGCGCAGCTCGACCGGTTTTTGATGCAGATTGATGTCGGCTATCCCGATCTGGCGGCGGAGCGCGATATTCTTATCAACACCACCGGCATAGATGCCGGTGCGCCGGAACAAGTGATGGATGCTGCTGCTTTGATGGCCGGGCAACGCCTGGTGCGGCAAGTGCCGGTGGGCGAAAGCGTTGCCGATGCCATTCTTGATCTGGTGCGTGCCGGTCGGCCCGAATCGACCGATATCGAGGCCGTCAGCGAACATGTGTCGTGGGGGCCGGGGCCGCGCGCCAGCCAAGCGTTGATGCTTGCCGTCCGCGCACGTGCGGTCATTGAGGGGCGCTTGGCGCCCAGCGTTGATGATGTGCTGGCGTTGGCGCATCCGATTTTGCGCCATCGCATGGCGCTGACTTTTGCGGCGCGAGCCGAAGGCGTGACGCTCGGGTCGATCATCGATCAGCTTTGCGCACGCATCGCCTAGGACCGGGAAAGGCAGCTCGAATGTCGGCTTTGCGGCCAACGCGACGAACGCAGGGAGACACCCATCACAGGGCGGAAGCGCTTGGCGCAACCTTGCCGCCGTTGCTGGTTGCCGCCGAGCGGGTGGCGTCGACGGTTTCGCAAGGCGTGCATGGCCGGCGGCGGGTTGGCCAGGGTGAGACTTTTTGGCAATTTCGCCGCTATGAGTTCGGTGATGCGGTGCAACGCATCGATTGGCGGCGCTCGGCCCGTGCAGACCCGCTTTATATCCGCGAAACCGAATGGGAGGCCGCGCAGAGTGTGTGGCTTTGGCGTGACGGCTCACCATCGATGGATTTCAGGTCCCGGCCCGAGCTGGAAACCAAGCGTGAACGGGTTGATTTGTTGTTATTGGCATTGGCTTCGTTGTTGGTGCGCGGTGGCGAACGTGCCGCATTGTTGGAAACCGGCATGTTTCCCACGTCGGGCCGTGGCGTCATGACGCGGCTGTGGGCCATGATGCAAAGTGATCGGCTATCGGCAAACAGTCTGCCCGGCGTCGATGTGTTGCCGCGCTATTCCCGCGTTGTGATGATCGGTGATTTTCTGTCATCGCTTGAAGAGGTTCAGGCCGTTGTCGAAGCCTATGCGGGGCGCGGCGTGCGCGGCCATTTGATCCAGGTGTTGGACCCGGCCGAAGAGCAGCTTCCTTACGATGGCCGGGTGCTGTTCGAGGGACCCGAGGCCGAAGGTGAAGTGTTGATCCCCCATGTGGCGTCGTTGCGAGAAGCCTATCAACGCGAACTTGCGCGTCATCGTGATGGCTTGCAGGCATTGGCCGTGCGTTCGGGCTGGAGTTTCGCATTTCATCACACGGACCATTCTCCGGAAGGGCCGTTGATGGCGCTCTATCTGCAACTCTCTGAAGCCGCGACGAGGTGAGCGGGTGCTG
>JABIPG010000116.1 GCA_018698795.1 Rhodospirillaceae bacterium | reverse complement strand
GCGATATAGTTGCCGTGGTCGAACTCGCGCACCGAGACGGCTACGCCATCGACGATGGCAACTATATCGCCGGCGTGACCGCCCTCGCCGTCCCTGTGTTGAATACATCCGGCCAGGCCATCGGGGCGGTGACAGCACTGGCGCTCAGCGGTCAACTTGAACACATCGGCCAGCGAGAGCTGATTGCCGATCTCAAACATGCCGGTACGCACGTCATATAAAGTATTCAATGGTTTGAATTGGCGGACGTGCTTTCGCTGGTATAATCTGGTGCCTGATCACTCGCCACTGCTTAGGACCCGACGGATATCTCCATGCTGATCGCGCATCTCTCCGACACCCATCTGATGACCCCAGACACCGCAGATGATAATCAACCCGCCGCTCAGGCGCGCGTAGAAAATCTGTCGGCCGCTGTGGCACGGGTTAACGCGCTCAGCCCGGCGGTGGATGCCGTGATCTTTACCGGCGACATGGCCCAGCATCGCGCGCCGGAAGAATACGCGCTGGCGCGGGAGATCCTCTCAGCACTGACGGCGCCGCTTTATGTGATCCCCGGCAACCGCGACTGCCGCGCCACCCTGCGCCGGAATTTCGCCGCTGACGGCTATATGTCCGGCGAAGGCGACGCGCCGATCCTTTACGCCATCGATGACTACCCGGTGCGGCTGATCGGTTTCGACAGTCAATCGGGCTTTGAGCGCAAAGGCGATGTCGATGCGGCCAAGATGCAATGGCTCGACGCCACCTTGGCGCAAGCCCCCAACACACCGAGCGCCGTCCTCATGCATCATCCGCCGATCCCGGTTTATACGTCGGACTATCCCTGGCAATGGCAGCGCGAAGAGGCCGGTAATGAACTGGCGAGCCTGTTCGCAGCCCACCCGCAAGTCACACGGATATTCTCCGGCCACAGCCACCGCGCCTATCAAGATAAGCTCGGTGACATATTGGTTAGCACCGTTCCCAGCATCGCCGTCGATCTTCGTCTAGGCGATTTCGAGCCGCAGGCCGAAACCCATCCGATTTTCCAGGTGCACCGGTTCGATTCCGATAACGGCTTCACCAGCGAGACGATCATCGCTGACAATGCGGCGATCAACAACGCCGCCTAAAGATCGCCTAACCAAGGCTTAATCGCCGCGCCGAGATCGGCGTTGACGAACAGTTTCGGGATATCGTTCTCCGTCATTATGTCCGCATAGGCCTGAGTGATGCCGAAACAAGAAATTTCCGGCAATCCGACAAGATTGACATTGCTCAATTTCATTGATTTTTACATTATTTTTTGGTAAAATAGGCTTCGAAAATTGAACCTGTAAAATCAGCTCGAAAACGAACTTTCTGCCGTCTCCCCTTCACCTCAAAGAGCCAACGGAGGCGAGTTATGAGATGCGCACTTCACACAAAACAAACCTTGATCGGACTGCTGGCAGCCGTGCTATCGGTGGCTTTTGTGGTGCCAGCCTACGGCGCTGATGACGGCAATTGGCGGCGTGGCCGGATTTATTATCGGTTGGTATGCACCGTGTGTCACAAAGACATGGCGGATAAAAAAATATCGCCGATGAGCCGTACCATCGCCGAATGGAAAACCTATGTTTCGACGGATAAGCACGACCGGACCGGCAAGGCCAACCCGTCGTTGAAATACTACGTCAGCCAGGACTACCGCGCGAGCGTCAAAGATACGAACAAGGCCGCCGCGAAATTCATCGCCATCCCGGAAAGTGATCTTTTGAACGATCTTCGGGCATGGGTGGTGCACGGCGCCAAGGATTCGGATACGCCCGCGCGCTGCCAATAGCCCGCGCTGTCATTAGGAGGTGATCATGGATGCCTCGCTCAAATCTGACCATCCTACTGAAAACACGGCCCAACCCCTGTCGCCCGCCCCGTCGCGTCCCCCGTCGCAAACCCCGTCACGACCGGCTTGGGTTGACGGCTGGCTGGAAGACTACCGCGCCGTTCTGGTCGAATCGTGGTCGCCTTTCTTAGGCGCCACCTTGATCGTGCTGGTGATCATGGCGTTGATGGCGTCTGGGCTGTTCTGGGGTGTTTTCGGCGGCCTGAAACTTTGGGGTGATTACCTCAATACCTGGCTTGGCCTGGGGGCGTTACTTGGCATATCGGCCGAACTCGACAACCCATTGCTGCATCGAATTTCGATCATGAACATGGTTCTGGTGCTAGGCGCTTTTTCAGCGGCCGTGGTATCTGGCCAGTTCAGGATCAATCGCCCGCCGCCGCTTGAGTATGTATGGGGCGCGCTCGGCGGTACGCTAATGGGAATCGGCGCGGCCCTTGCCGGTGGTTGCACTGTTGGTGGCTTTTTTACCCCGGTGCTGATTTCTTCACCGGTGGGTTGGGTCATGTGGATCGGCCTGATGGCCGGCGCTGCCATTGGCGTGAAAGTCATGCTCTGGGCGCTCGATCATATTGAGTGGGGAACCGAGGCCCCAACCCCGGTTTCCATGCAGGCGGTGAAGCCGTATCTCCCGTGGGTTGGACTTGGCATTGCCGCGCTGGTGGCATTTTGGGCCGCCGACTGGTTCGTTTCGCCCGACAAAAAATTGGCGGCACGCGCCATCATCGTTGTTGCGGGATTCGCGCTTGGGTTCATTTTGCAACGCTCGCGTTTTTGCTTCGCGCGCGTCATCCGCGAACCGCTGATGACCGGCGAGGGTGAAATGACCAAGGCGATGATCTTTGCTATCGGTCTCGGCATTCCGTTCGGCGCGCTTTTGATATCATTGAAACTGGCCGATCCTTACAGCGCCATTCCAGCGGCGTTCTGGCTGGGATCGCTTTTGGGCGGTTTGGTTTTCGGCGTCGGTATGATTCTCGCCGGCGGTTGCGCGTCGGGCTCGCTGTGGCGGATGGGTGAGGGACACTTGAAGCTCTGGGTCGCGGCGTTCTTCTTCGCCTGGAGCGGCTCTATCGCGTCCGGCGTATTGAAGAAATTCGGCCTCTCGCGTGTTGATTTCGATATCGATTTCCTCGACGGCACGCCAGAGATCACCGCACTTGGTTATCAAGCCTTCCTACCCGACCTGGCAGGTTGGGGGTGGGCTTATGGGCTCGGCATTGGCTTGCTGGCCCTTTGGTACGCAGCCGTGCGCTACAACGAATCAACAGATCGTTTCACCCTGTTCTGATGAAAAGGAGGTGGTCGTTCCTGCAGTCAATCATGAAAACAATCAAGCCACCGGCATGGGACTGCCCTACCGAAAGGCGGCTGGTCCCGCGCCAAACTTTAAAACTCAACTGAGGAGATGAACCATGAGACGCGCAATATCTTGGATATGGCCCGTTCTTCTTCTCGCCGCAATGATCCTGGTTTTACCGTGGAATGATGCCGGCGCCGCCGAAACTGGCGCCAAGGCCGCGTTCAAAACCTTCCATACCATCGTCGATGTTGGCTTCATGGCGAAGCACGCAACGATTCCGAAACGCAAAGACGTGATGATTGTCGACTCTCGACCGAAGGCTAGGAAATACGACAAAGGCCACATTCCGACGGCCATCAGTATTCCCGATCGGCAATTCGACAAGCATGTCGCCATGCTGCCAAAAGACAAAAAGACCACTTTGGTATTTTATTGCGGCGGCTTTAAGTGCCCGCTCAGCCACAAATCGGCATTTAAGGCGGAAAAAGCAGGCTACACCGACGTCAAGGTGTTCGCCGCCGGCTACCCCGCTTGGATCAAGGCCGGCAACATCGGCGCAGTGAGTGGCGCTTATGTAAAGAAAATGATCGATACCAACGCCAAGATGATGATCATCGATGCGAGGCCGAAAGCACGCAAATTCGACAAAGGCCACATCCCAACGGCGATCAGCATCCCGTGGCGCGAATTCGACAAACACGTTGCCGCCCTACCCGCCGACAAGAAGACCTTGCTGGTCTATTATTGCGGTGGCTTCAAATGCACGCTGAGCCCGAAATCGGCGATGAAGGCGATGGAATTGGGCTACACGAACGTCAAGATTTATCCCGCCGGTTATCCGGAATGGGTGAAGATGTTCGGACCTGGACCGAAAAAAACCTCAGATGCCGCACCTCCGGTCGCCAAGATGGCGGTGTTGGAGATCAAACCCGGTACAGAACAGGGCTCCATCAACATTGCCTCGTTCAAGAAAGTCTATGCGGACACGCCCGAGCATCTCTATCTCGTCGACGTCCGTGATCAGCCGGAGTTCAAGGCCGGCACATTCAAAGGCTCGGTGAACATTCCCATCGACGCTCTTGAAGGAAAGGTCGCGGCGCTGCCGAAGGACAAAACCATCGTGTTCTTCTGCAACAGCGGCGGCATCGCGGGTGAAGCTTATGACATCGCCGCGCTGCTGCGCGACGACTTGAACGCCTACTTCCTAAACGCCGAAATCACTCATCACGGGGACGGTACTTACAACCTGACTCCCGTGGTCAACTGATGCTTCACGTGGCGTTGCAATACCCCGCGCCGAACCCGGCGCGGGGTTTTCTTGTGGGGTTTGCCAACCCGTTGGTTTTCGCCGTTGGTTATTGTCAGGCTTTCTTTACGAATTCCGATTTCAGCCCCATGGCGCCGATGCCCGGAATTTTGCAGTCGATATCATGATCGCCATCGACCAGATGGATGTTCTTCACCTTGGTCCCGACCTTGACCACGGAAGACGTGCCTTTGACCTTCAAATCCTTGATGACGACGACGGTATCGCCTTCGTTGAGCACGTTGCCGTTGGCATCCCTGACGACGACGACGGCGGCGGCTGCCGCGTCGGTCGCGGCCTCATCCTTGGACCATTCATGTGCGCACATCGGGCACGCCAGCATGGCGCCGTCTTCGTAGGTGTATTCCGAAGAGCATTTCGGGCAGTTGGGTAGGCCATCCATGGTGCAGCGTCTCCGTTGATGCGCTCAGCGATATACCGCGAACGCGGCGCTCGTAGGTTTTCACAGTGAGGAAGAAGTATGAGCCCATAGTAGCTAGAATTCTCACCGTTAGTAGTACGAATTCTCAGCGAAGCTGCGGCATTCCCCCGAATGATCAAACCCGTTGAGACTCTTTGTCCGCAGCATCCTTGAGACCAGACGGAATCTCGCCGCGCGGCTTTCGGCAGGGATTAGCCAAAAGGAGAAGTTATCGATGATCATGGATCCGATCCGCTCTTCTTTTCTAGGCGTTTGAAATGCCAAACTGAAGCCGCCTCTTCACGTCTAGTTTAGCCTAGTGATCGATACAGGAATGGGCGGAGCCCAAGCATTGCGAACCTGACACCATATCGGACGGCGACAGTCGAGAGTTCGTCGTTGCATGGGCCCCACCGGCCCCACCGATCTATCAGAGCAGACCGTTTTTCTTACAGGTCGCTGTGCCGGTTGCGCCGTTGTCTGCCGCTACGACTGCACCGTTGATCCACACCGCCTCCG
>JABIPG010000130.1 GCA_018698795.1 Rhodospirillaceae bacterium | reverse complement strand
ATGACCACACCAGCCAATGACTATGAAGGCACGCTCACGACGATTGCCCTCCTCGTCTCACAACTTCGTCAAGAGCACTCTATCGCTCCCGACGTGCCCGTCGGCATCGGCATCCCCGGCACGATTTCACCGCACTCAGGTTTGGTAAAAAACGCCAATAGCACCTGTCTGATCGGCAAGCAGCTAGATGCAGATTTGACCCGTATCCTTGCCTGCCCGGTGCGCCTCGCCAACGACGCGGATTGTTTCACGATATCCGAAGCCATCGATGGTGCCGGCGCGGGTCAGCAAGCGGTTTTCGGTGTGATACTCGGAACCGGCGTGGGCGGCGGGCTCGCCATCGATAGAAAGCTATGGGTCGGACCTAATGCCATCACCGGCGAATGGGGTCACAATCCACTGCCCTGGCCGCATGATGGGACCAACGCCCCTATCGCCGAAGACGAGCGCCCAGGACCATCTTGTTATTGCGGAAAGCAAGGATGCATCGAAACCTTTCTGTCCGGCCCGGGATTGAAAGCTGATGTGATTCGGGCCGGCGGCCCCGCCTGTGACCCACCAGAAATTTTGGATGCCTATTCGCGCGGTGAGACATGGGCTGGAACTGCCCTGGACCGTTATGAACACCGGTTGGCCCGAGCCTTGGCCTCGGTCATCAACATCATCGATCCTGGCATCATCGTACTCGGTGGTGGACTGTCTAATATCGAGCGATTGTATGCTCGCGTACCGACGCTTTGGGATGATTGGGTATTTTCCGACCGGTGCGATACGGTCCTGGCCAAGAATCTCCATGGTGATTCCAGTGGTGTGCGCGGTGCTGCTTGGCTTTGGCCATAGAGTGCGAGAATTGATGCGCGCCTGCCCTAGAGCATGTTTCGAGAATACGGTGTCACTGAGATGGTCAAAGGCGCTGTATTCTCGAAATACGCTCTAGCAGCGCGGCCTTTCGCTCAACTCAATATTCTGCAAAAAAAGGTCGATGACGAAATCGCCGTAATCTTGGCGAATGAAACGTGCGATGCCGTCAGGACGATAATCAACGCCAAGTTCGAAATCCGGCACCGCTTCACGGCTGGAGCGCGGAAAAAACGCCAATCGGTAATGGCTTAATTTTTCCGATTTAAGACCAGCTGCGGCGATCAACTCATCAGCTTTCGCGGCCTTGCTGACAGCATCCGCCGGCGAGCGCTGACCGCGTACAGCACTAATGATATATGGGTTATCCAGGCTGGCGCCGTCGAAGACGGTACGGCTGAAAATGCGTTTTCCGGCTGCCCCGGCCTCCAACAGGTCGATCAGATGGCGCGATGGAAACAGCGTGTCTTTCGAAAGCTCGATTTCCTTGTCTTCCGGTTTGCTGAACAGCGCAACTGCCGCTGCCTTCGGACCATCGCGCTCGACCCGGCCTTTCAACTCCTCAACGGTGACCCCGTCACGGGCTTGGCGGGTACGAAACTGGTACGATTTGCCGTTCTTCGCCTCCCAGCTAGCAAACGACCATTCCGTATCGACCTGGTCGCCCTCTGAGTAAATCAGCCGCAGCTTTACGTTGGTCTCCGACGACCAGGCATCACATGAGTCCCGAAACCCATAGACCATTGTGCCGCCAGCACCGGTGACCCCCGCCCCCCGCTCGGCGGAGTAGAGGCTCATGCCATAGATCGCTCGGTGCGGAACCAAGTCGACGCCTGCGTTGGCGGGCGCCGTCCAGTAAACCACCCCAAACACCGCAAAGATGGTGGTAAACGCAAACCGTCCCGCACTCATTTGTCTGCGCACATTGAGGTGCGGGCCTTTGGGGAAATGGATCGCGTCGTTTTTCATTCAATTGCCTGCTGTTTACATCGCCAAAACACCTTAGCTGATAGGAAGCCGGCAGAAAACGCCAGCCCTCAGCGTTCGGCGGCAATTTTTGCCTAGCCGGTGAACCGGTAAGACTCTGTTTTTACGTGATTTTAATCATGGCACGCCGCTTGCTTTCTTTTTAATGGAATTGGTTAACAAAGCGTAAACGCCGGGCCGATTCCTAAAATTACAATAGGGAGAACCAACGATCATGCCTTTGAATATGGATCGATTACCAGACGTAGGCTCGATGGCCCACGTACTACCATTGCCAAGCAACCGTGCTCTGGTCAGCAAAACCGCCGTACCATTGCCGGCAACCCGAGAGGTCGCATACGAGCCATCGGAATCGAATGGCGTTGTCATCCCAGACCACAACGTTGCCCGTGACATCAACTTTCGCCATGCATCGCCGCGACAGATCGCCGATGTAAGCCTCGATCTTTATGCTGCTGGACTGTTGTCGTATGAGGACTATTCCGAGTTGGCGTTTCAGCCGGAGCTGCATCCCGATTACAACCGAACCGTCGGCGCCCTGACGGGCGAGCCCGCCGCACCGGACCATCACCGCGATTTCGTTCTATTATGGAATGAAAGACTGCAGTTCGACTTGCGGCACAACTCGCAAAACTCACCGCCCGTCCGCCAGACGGTGCGAATCTATGAGCTTTTAAAAGGATTGGGTCAACGGACCCGAATAAATATTTGAACGCCGATCAATTGGTTGCGCGGGCCAATTCCAAACCGCGACCGATCTGGCGCTTGCGGTCGATCACTTGGCGCGCCAAAAGCCAATCACCAGCCACCACGCGGATCGCCCAACTGTCTCTCACGCCGGCATGCGCCACTTGGCGATAAACGGCCTTTTCGCGACCTTCGGCAATCGGCCCGACAACGACACGGAATACCGGCGCACCATCCAATTTCGCTGCTAATACTTCCGGCACCAAACCTTCATAACGTTCAGCCAAACCGCGCGCGTTTGCGTAATTGCGAAAACTCCCGATCACGTAGTAAATACCGGCAACCGGTTCTTGCGATGTCACGGCCGCCATCCGAACCGATGTCGTGACACGCATGGGTGGGATCGGCAATTCCGCCATCGCCGTGACCGGCAGAGCCTTGAGTGCAACAGGTAGAGCCTTGGGCGTTGCGCGTTTCTTTTGGCGCTTGGCCACGATCGGCATTGACGGTTTCGGCTGGGCTTGAATGGTCTTCAAGGGACGCGTCGCGAAACTGGGTTCTTGATCAACAGTTTCAGCGGACCCGGCGGCAGTATCAAAATTCGCCAACATTTCGACATTCGGCAATGAGTCATCAAGCTCCGTACTCAGTGGCGGAATATCGGATTGCACGCCTGTCGAATAACCAATCCGGACCGAAGGGGATTTTGTTACCAGTTGCGGAGATTGTGCAACGTGTCCCGCGTCAGCGACCAACGTCGCCGCGTCATCCCAATTGCGGCAAACTTCACCATCGGTAATGCCTCGGAATATGACGCAGTCTTTCTGCGCGACCATCGAAATCCCATGATCTGTAAGGGATTTCTCAGTGGCGAGATAGGAAAGACCATCCAGGGCCCAGGACGCAACTTGAAGCGGCACGGGCAGCGCACAGCCGCCCAAAACCAAAACACTCGCGCCGACTACCAAGGATTTCTTCATTCCCAGTTCCCAAAAAAAGCACATCATCGGGATAACTCCATGACCATTATGCTAAAACAACAAACACCCCGCCCAAAGGCAGAAGGTATTCAGTGACGGCACTTCTTAAAGGTGCCTAGCATGGGGTCGGGTGGAGTATGACTCTTCATGTCGGGTAACCGCAACCGCTAAATCATCATAGATTGTTACGCCGTATTACGTATCGGCGTTGGTTTCGGGTGCGTTTTCCGGTTTGTTTTCATCCGTTGTAGCCTCAATTTTAACCTTCGGTAAATTGAGTTTCAGGTGCAATTCACGCAGGCGAGCCGTATCGACGGCGCTAGGCGCGCCCATCAACAAGTCTTCGGCACGTTGGTTCATGGGGAAGGCTATAACCTCGCGGATGTTCGGCTCATCGGCCAACAGCATGACCATACGATCGATACCCGGCGCCGAGCCACCGTGCGGCGGAGCACCAAAAGTAAACGCGCGCAGCATGCCGCCGAACTCCTCTTCCACCACGTCGCGGCCGTAACCGGCAATCTCGAAGGCCTTGACCATAATATCAGCGCGGTGGTTCCGGATCGCACCCGACGACAGCTCAACACCGTTGCAAACGATGTCATACTGATAGGCCAGCACATCCAATGGGGCTTGCGTTTCCAGCGCTTCCATACCGCCCTGCGGCATGGAAAACGGATTGTGCGAAAACTCGATATTGCCGGTGTCTTCGTTCAACTCAAACATCGGATAGTCGACGATCCAGCAGAAATCGAAGCGGCCGTCTGCGCGCAAGTCCAGCTCGTCACACAAACGCTCGCGCGCCAAGCCGGCAAACTTCGCCGCCGCGCTTTCCTTGCCCGACGCAAAGAATAACGCATCACCGTCCTGGGCCTCGGTGGCGGCCTTGATATCGGCGACCCGGTCGGCTTCGAGGTTTTTGGCGATCGGGCCCTTGGGCTCACCGTCATCGCCGAAGATGATATAGCCGAGACCTCCCGCCCCTTCTTCGCGCGCCCAATCGTTGAGCTTGTCAAAGAAGCTGCGCGGATTGCCGGCCGCACCCGGCGCACGGATGGCGCGCACCACGCCACCGCCATCGACGATCTTGGCAAACAGGCCGAACCCGCCATCGCGGAAGCGCTCGGTCACGTCGCGGATCACCAGCGGATTGCGGAGATCGGGCTTGTCGGAGCCGTACGTCAGCATCGACTCGGCGTAGGGTATACGCGGAAACGGCGCCTTGGTGACGGCCCGCCCATCGGCAAATTCTTCAAACACACCGGCCAATACGGGCTCGAGGGCGGCGAACACATCGTCTTGCGTCACGTAAGCCATCTCGAGATCAAGTTGATAAAACTCACCCGGTGAGCGGTCGGCGCGCGCATCTTCATCGCGGAAACACGGCGCGATCTGGAAATACTTGTCGAAGCCCGACACCATCAGCAATTGTTTGAACTGCTGCGGTGCTTGCGGCAGGGCGTAGAACTTGCCCGGGTGATGGCGGCTCGGCACCAGGTAATCGCGCGCACCTTCCGGCGACGAGGCGGTCAAGATCGGGGTCTGGATTTCCAGGAAGCCCTGATCGGTCATGCGCCGGCGGATCGACGAAATCACGCCCGAGCGCAGATGAATGTTCTTGTGCAACTGTTCGCGGCGCAAATCCAAAAAGCGGTAGCGCAGACGAATGTCTTCGCCGAACTCCTGCTCGCCAGCGACCAGCATCGGCAGCACTGCTGCCGCACTTTCCACCACCACGCCGGCCATCTGCACTTCGACGTGGCCGGTTGCGATGTTGGTGTTGATGGTTTCAGCCGAGCGCTCAACCACCGGCCCGGTGACGGTGATGACGCTCTCGACGCGCGCGCCCTCGATGTCGGCAAACAGCGGGCTGGAGATATCGATCACGCACTGTGTGAGGCCGTATTCATCGCGTAGATCGATGAACACCAGATTGCCGTGGTCGCGCTTGGAGTGAATCCACCCCGACAGCCGAACGGTCTCGCCGACGTTGTCTTGACGCAGTTCACCGCAGTTATGGGATCGGTAGGGATGCAGATCTTGAGTGTCGGTCGGGGTGTCGGTCGGGGTCACGGTTTCGTCCTCGGTCAAACGGGCCGCCCAAAAGGGCCATCAGGAATGAGGCGGTTTATCACCCCAATGGCCTGACTTAACAACACCTTTTCAAGGATATGGCGGGTTCCCCCGCCGCTATGGGCCGGCCTGGGCTTATTGCCCGGATAGAACTGCCATCAGCTCCGCACCGGAATTCTTTTCGAAGTTCAATACTCTGTTGCGGATTTTCGTCGCACGCCCTTCCGAGACCGACATCGCCGCATTGTCAAAAAATTTGGTGGCGATGTCATCATTACTCAGCTGCCGGTCTCCGGCCCCGCGGTTGACGGCCTCGTAATGGCGGAACTGCCTGCCATTTTTGGTCTCAATCACGACACCACCGGAAAAGGCTTCCGGAAATAACGTCTCCGGGTCGGCTTCCGGCTCGCATAACTGGCAAAGCGCCAGCACATCTCTATCGACCAAGGCTTCCGGCTCGAGTTCACGCAGGCCAAGACGCTCGTGCCGTAAGCAGCATGAAACCACGTAGGGCGCGCTGAATTTCGCCGCGTAGTCCGTGGTCGGACATTTCTTTAAATCTTCCGGTTCGAACATCACCGGCAATACCGGCTCCGGAGCTAATATACGGATACGCGTGATATCCGAAATCTCTGTCCCGGCGGCATCCATTTGCTTTCTCAATGCGAGGGCGGAGTCCGCCAGAGCATGGGTATAGTGACAGGTCGGAAACGGTTTCACCGCCGATGATGCCAGCTCCCAGCGCTGCCCCAAGCCATCAGTTAGCTTGGAAAGATCCGCGCACCCCGCGTCGCCGCCCAAGTGCATAGCATAAATGCCGAAGCGCCCGTCGTAGGGGTTCGCACAACCATCGAAACCCTCCTTCGCCAAGTAGGCAGCGGTAATGCCGGCAACAGCCCCCCAGCCCGGATGCAGGCGTTTGTTCCACGCCCCGTCGGACATAAACTCACGGCTGGCCGTCGCGGTGGAGACCACAATGCCCTGCGCCGAGATCAACTGTTCGGCACTCAACCCCAAAAGTCGGCCCGCCACCAGCGCAGACGAGAAGTGCCCGACGACGCCGGTTGCATGATAGCCGTTGGCGTGGAAGCCATAGTTGGCAGCGTCACCGACTCGAATCGCGACTTCCATGCCAGCCATGTAGGCACTCAGGATATCAGCTCCAGTCGCATTCACCCGCTCGCCGAGCGCCAAGGCCGTCGGCAGTGCCACACAGGACGCATGCACCACGGCGCTCATGTGGGTATCGTCGTAATCCAGGCCATGCACCAGGGCAGCGTTGAAGGCCGCTGCATCGCGCACCGGCAATTGTGCCGACATGCCGATCACGCCGCAGGCATCTCGCCCCGCCTCACCGGCATTCATCGCTTGAAACCCGGCCAGCATGCGTGCCGCGAATTCATACTGGGTCGCTGCCTGCCCACACCCAATGGCATCAAGTATCAAATATTTCGCCCGCTCCACCACATCTGGCGGGGCATTTTCAGGTTTCAGGTTTCGGGTAAACTCCGCCAAGCGTTCTGAGACCCTCATTTCATTCCCCTACGCTGAAATCCATTGTTTCGCCATGATTAGGTATTTCCTGGGTTCGATATTTCCTGCGCTCGGTATTTCCTGTTCAATCGGACGCGCTATGATGACGCACCGCGCCTCTTGAACCAACGCCGAAAGTCCCGAGCTATGCCGCAATTCATCACCGTCGAAAACCGTGACGCCGTCACCATTCTGACCCTCAACCGCCCCGACTTGCGCAACGCACTCAGCCAAGCGCTCCGCCTCGAAGTGATCGACGCACTCGCAACCTTCAATGCCGATGACAACCAGCGCGCGCTGGTCATCACCGGTGCCGGAGATCGCGCCTTTTGCGCCGGCCAGGATTTGAAGGAAGCCGAAAGCCTGAACGAGCACAACGCGGCCGAATGGCAAGACCAACTGCGCGCCTACCTGGATGCCTTCCGGCAATTGGACAAACCCGCCATTGCCGCCATCAATGGGGCTGCGACGGGGGCCGGGTTTTATACGGCGCTGTTGTGTGACATCCGCATCGCGCACGCAAACATCCGCATGGGCCAGCCGGAAATCAACGTCGGCTTCCCGTCGATCATCGGCACGCGGCTGATGTACATGACGCTCGGCCACTCGGTAACGACGGAATTGAGCCTGTCGGGCCGGCTGCTCAGCGGCGCGGATGCCTTTCAGCGTGATTTGGTGACGGAACTCGTTGAACCCGAGAACGTCATGCCGCGCGCGCTGGCATGGGCGACGGAGCTCGCCCAAAAACCGCCGCTGGCGATGAATCTCACCAAACAGGCCTTGCGTGAATACACTCAAGACGTCTTCGACGGCGCCATCGACACCGGCAAACGCCTGCAACCGCAAGCCTTCGCATCGGGCGAGCCGCAGCGCGTGGTGGCTGAGTTTTTGGCGCGGAAGAAAACGGCTAACTGAAAATCGTCCCAATCGGTACCGGATTCCCTCGTACCAACGGTTCGATATCCATGGCGCTTTTGCCGGCACGTTGCGCGCGGGTGACACGGAGCGCACCTTCTCCGCAAGCGACCACCAGCGGCGCGGCAATCACTGTGCCGGGGGGGCCCTCACCTTTCTCGAGCGTTGAGCCCAAAACCTTAAGCCGCTGGCCGTCGTGTTCGCACCACACGCCGGGCCATGGATTGAGCGCGCGGACTTGGCGTTCCAGTTCAACCGCCGGGCGCGACCAATCGAGCCGGCCTTCGTCGCGCGCCAATTTGTGCGCGTAAGTGACGCCCGCTTCCGGTTGCGGTTCAGCCGCCAGGGTTTCGGCGGCAATGGCGGGCAAGGCGTCAACGATCAACTTGCCGCCCATGGCCGCCAGTTGGTCGTGCAGGTCGGATGCCGTGGTGTCGCTGGTGATCTCCACCTCGCCCCGCAGATAAACGCCGCCGGTATCGAGCCCCGCATCCATGGCCATGATGCACACGCCGGAGTGCTCGTCACCGGCCTCGATGGCGCGCTGTATCGGCGCAGCACCGCGCCAGCGAGGCAACAGCGAGGCATGGATGTTAATGCAGCCCAGCCTCGGCGCGTCCAAGATCGGTTTGGGCAAGATCAACCCATAGGCCACCACCACCGCCGCATCGGCTTGCAAATCTGCGAATGCCGCCTGCACGGTGTCATCCTTCAGCGATACGGGCGTGCGCACCGGAATGCCCTGCGCGTCTGCAAAGGCCTGCACGGGGCCGGGGCGCTCCTTGTGGCCGCGCCCGGCGGGGCGTGGGGGTTGCGAGTAAACGCAGGCGATCTCGTGCCCGGCCTCGATCAGCGCGGCCAATGCCGGCACGGAGAAATCCGGGCTGCCCATGAACACGAGGCGGAGCCTTTCCGCGCCCATGTTTAGGCCGCCGCCTGTTTTTTGGCTTTCTTGAGCTTGCGCAGGATCATACCGCGTTTGATCGCCGACACATGATCGACGAACAACACGCCGTGCAGATGATCGATCTCGTGCTGGATACAGGTCGAGAGCATGCCGTCGGCTTCCAACTCGCAGCTGGCGCCGGTTTCGTCGAGGTAGGTGACGCGGATGGCATCGGGCCGCACGACCTCGGCGTAGTGCTCGGGTAGCGACAGGCAGCCTTCATCATGCACGCGCTCATCGTCGGAATACCAGGTGATTTCCGGGTTGATCATCTTCATCGGCGAGCGCTCTTCGTCCTCGCGCGTCAGATCGACAACAATCACGCTGCGCTCGTCGCCCACTTGGGGGGCGGCCAGCCCGATGCCGTCTGCGGCATACATGGTATCGAGCATGTCGCCCAGAAACGCGCGCAGATCATCGTCCACGGCCTCGACGGGTCGGGTCTCGATCTTCAGGCGCGGATCGGGCGCCACGATGATGGGCAATAGAGCCATGAATGCCGTTTCGCGTTGTTGCCAGTCCTGGCCACGAAATAGGCGCTGAACGCTAAATCGTCAAGCGTTGGCCGTTCTTCAACCCGGGCCAGCAGCCATTCATAATCACGGATATTTAGCTCCGCCCACGGTGGTTAGATTAAGTCCATTCATCAAGTCTTCGATGAAATAGGCTGCCAATTCACTTCGACCGCCAACGCCCGCCTTGCGGTAAATTGCATTACATTGGCTTTTGATCGTGCCGGGTTTGGTTTCACGGACATCGGCGATTTCTTGCATCGTTAGGCCTTTGATTAACAAGAGCGCGATTTCTCGCTCTGAATCTGAGAATTTCCAGGCTTTGATCTGTTCTTCGATCAGGCGCAGGAATTCTCCCGTCGCCATTTCGGAGATCGCATAGAAGTCGCGATTCTCGCGCAGCAATCTTAGAAAATTGGCGCCGACGATTAGCAATGAAATACCCAACGAAAACACCGCTACAGATTCCAATTCGACGTGGTATTCCGAATAAATCGAGATCTCAAAGCCGGTAAACTCAGACAGAACATCGAATACCAAAAGCGCCTCACATATCCCCAGAACAATAAATGAGACTCCGGCCAGCGTAATCTGCCATGGCTTGTGCAAAGGGTTTGGAAGCATCACCGACATACTTGTATCCCGCTAGTGTCCTGATCGATCGCCCGATACCTTACCATAGGTCAAAATCGTTAAAAATGGTCGTTTTTCGCGGTTTCTGGGCGATATTCTGATGACAGCACCGACGTATAACCTTGGTTTATTGGGAGCGTTTGCCCCTTCGGTTGATTGTCCCGCAATTCGATATCCCACCACAATGTTGCTGTCGGCGGTGAGTGGCGCCGATAAACCGTGGGGAGGGAAGTTCATGCGAGACCAAGAAAGCCGTATCCGTCGGCATTTTTTGACAGGAGTGCTGGCGCTATTATTTTTGGCGAGCGCCAGTATCGTTTCGGCACCGGTCGCCGCAGCCGGCGATGATGATGAAGAGCACCATGAGCGCGCCGTGCATGAGATCATCGAGAAGTACAACATCGAGATCAAGTACGACTATATCGCCATGCTGATGCGGCTACCGAATGCTTACGGCGAAGGCGCGGCTTGCGTGCTTTGCCACAATTCGACCGACCCGAAACGAAGCCCGCGCGGCCTGGATTTATCGACATGTCAGGGCATCAAAAATGGCCCAACCGATGAGCATACGAAAGACTTCATCAAACCGGGCAACGGCAAGGGCAGCCTGATTCGACGTTACTTGCGCAACAATCGCATGCCGTTAGGCGTGCGTTTCGATACACCGACGGACCTACCAGCCATCAAATTGGTGAAGAAATGGATCGATGATGGCGCCAAGAACGACGAGGTGTTCCGCGACAAAATCCTACCGTCCTTCCGCAGCCCGACGGCCTACGGTGGCGAGCAGTCATGCATCGAATGCCACATGTCGAACCAGGAACCGCCGAGTTTCCACGAATTGGACCTAACCAGCTATACGGGCCTGATGCTCGGCGCCGACGCCATAGCCAAGGCCAAGGAAGGCAAGCCCCCGGTAAAGGTCGTCATTCCGGGTGATTCATCTGCCTCCAAGATATACCAGCGTCTGGTCGAAAACCGCATGCCAGCCGGCATTTCACCAAGCGAAAACCGCGACCATCCGAACCTAACGGTCCTTTTGCGATGGGTTGATCAAGGCGCCAAGTGCGACTGAGGCAAAACACGAAATGCCATCGGCGGGGAGTCTGGTTTTCCAGGCTCCCTCTCCTTTTGACCGTCGCGCTGATAATGATGACAACGGTCGTGGTGACGACTTCCTCCGCCCAGGCTCTGGAATTCGAGGTCATTGCGCGATGGCAGACCGATAACCAAACCCTGACGCCGATAACATTGGATGGCGATATCGCCTACGTTGCCGGCGAAACAACAATCGAGGCCTGGCAAGTTTCCAGCCGGCGCCGGCTTTGGCGCACACCGTTGCCAAGCCCGGCATCCTTCCGCCCGCGCCTGGCCGATGACGATACGGTGATCAGCGCCGGACGCGACCATCTTATGGCTTGGAATCGCGCCGACGGGCGGCTTCGCTGGCGTTACACAAACACGAAAGAGATCGGTGTACCGCATGTCACCCATGGCGGCGTCTATTTCGGCGAGGGCGGCGAATTGGTGGCGCTGGCGACCGAGAGCGGTGCTGAGCGTTGGCGTTTTCCGATCACCGGCAATGCACGCATTCACTACGCGCCAATCAGTGATGCCAAGCACCTGTACTTGGGTGCCGGCGATGGCGTGCTCTACGCACTGGAACCTGAGAGCGGGCGCGTGATTTGGCGGGTTGATCGAGAGAAGGATTGGCAATACCTGCGCCAGCTTTACCTCTCTGACGGCACCATCGTTGCTGGCGGGTACAAGGACGAGGTCTTTGGCCTCAACGCCAAGAACGGCACCCAAGCCTGGCGGTTCTACGCCGGCAACTTCATCAATTCACAGCATGTCGATCAGGGCAGCGTCTATTTCTGGTCCCCTACCGGTTGGCTATATGCCTTCGACGCGAAACGCGGCGAGCGACTCTGGCGCCATCGCACCAACAAATACAAGCGCAGCTCGAAACGCGAATGGGCCCCGTTAATGGCGGAACTGAAAACCGCCGGCGAGTACCTTCTGGCGCTCGACATGAAGCATGTCCTGCACGTCTTGAACCGCCAAACCGGCGACGAGACCGCCACGCTGCGCCTGCCGTTCCGGGCCCGACCATTTGTGAGCGTGGTGTCGAACGCGCGGCAACTGCTGTTCGGCACACTGGATGGCGAAGTGGTGCTGGCACGGCTCAGGGAATAGGCAAGTGTTCCTTCGTGCCTGAAACCGATCAACTATTGGTGTCGGATACCGTACTTTGTCGATGACGGCACACTATTTGACAGTCGAATAGGATATAGGCCGGAACCGATGCTGCCGTTTGGGGAAGATTGTTGGGCATGGCTGCAGCATGCTTCGACACGCGCTTTGCGCTGCTCAGCATGAGGACACAAGATCAGCCACACCCTGAGCGAGGCCGAAGGCCTCAGTCGAAGGATCTGCAAGCGGGTGATCGTGCCGAGTGGGTTCTTGCCTGCTCTGGAACAATGGGAGCGGTCCACCGTCGTGGTACGCGGGTTTGACCAGCAAATGCACGTCTTTGCTGCGACCGGTTCCGCTGGTGTGTAGTCATGGATACCCGAAAACTCGACAATCAAGTATACTGTCTCCAGAGTTTCAGCCTTATCTGTCTGTGGGTTTTGGCATGTACAAAGTCATTCTTGTCCCTGTTGATTTAAGGATCATGCGGGACATCGAGAAGAGTATCGCTGTAGCCGCAGACCTTGGGCGGCACTATCGAGCCAGCGTGACGCTGCTCGGAATATCCGGTACTGGACCGAATATTGTGGCCCCTGGTCCGGAAGAATATAAAAAACGAGTTGCCGAGTACGCATTAGCCAAAAGCGCGCAGTATGATTTCGCCTTTAGGTACCGGCACATGGCGTCCGTTGATCCGTCAGCTGAGCTTCGGCACCGTATTCAGACGGTCGCCGATGAGATTGGCGCAGACTTGGTTGTAATGGCGTCTCATCAACCAGGGGTTTTAGATTACCTATGGCCGGCCAATACCACGTCCTTTGTGGCGCATACTCCCTTAACAGTAATGGTCGTGCGCTGAACGATTGTCGATTTAGGTCTGGTGTGGGTCAAATGCTGGCTTCCAGAAAACCATCCCGGAAAGACCGGTTTAATACAATAAGCGGAAATCCATAATACCGGCGTCTTTCATGTGTTCCCGCTTGAATCGGATCGCCTATAACAAGATTTTTTAGATTAGTTTTAATTTAATAATAGGAATTAATTGACTTTTCCGGAATTTATGTTATGCCGGATATGTATCACCGGCCTCATCTATCGTTTGGCCGATGACGGCACGCTATTTGACATTCGAATATGGATGATGCCGGGGCTGATGCTTCCGTTTGGGGGAGATTATTGAATTCGGCTGCTGCATGCTTCGACAATGTTCTGATGAAAACGCTCCGGTGGAGCGTTTTCGCAGGTTATCCCCGGAGGGAGGCTTTGCGCTGCTCAGCATGAGCATCCAACACAGGTCTCACTCGAAGGGTGGGCAAGCGGATGATGGTGCCGGGAGGAATTCTGGGCGGCCTTTCCTCGCGAAGGTGGGCGCGCGAACGACGGGAGATGGAACTGCATTCTGGCTCATCACTGAGAAAATTGGGTTCGTTCCCCAGATTTTTTTTAGTCCTGAATAAAATCAAAGGGTTCCAACCCGCAAAAAACGGTCCCGAAACGAAATTCACAGGGCGCTGTAGGGGCAATTTCTCCATAGGGGGAATCATAAATCAGCGATACATCTTCAGCAATTTTGCTTTCGCAACGCAGCAGCAACCGTTGCCGCCTTTGGCGTCCGCTTGTAGGCTGTTGGAAACGCCGACACCTGTGCTCATAGACGTTTGGGGGAATCATGATCGTTGTTCAATCGTTGCTGGGAATCGCTGTATTGCTGGGCATCGGCTGGGCGCTGTCGGAAGACCGGCGGCGGTTGTCGTGGCGGCTGGTGGGGTCTGCGTTGGCGCTGCAATTTTTGCTGGCGCTGGCGTTGCTAAAGGTCGATGCGTTTCGGGGGATTTTCATCGCCCTGAATGGTTTGGTACTGGCGTTGCAGGACGCGACGCGGGCCGGTACGTCGTTTGTGTTCGGGTATTTGGGTGGCGGCGGCTTGCCGTTTACCGAAAGCTTTCCGGGCGCGGCGTTCATTTTGGCGTTCCAGGCCTTGCCGTTGATTTTGGTAGTCGGTGCGTTGTCGGCGCTGCTTTATCACTGGCGCATCCTGCCGGCTGTCGTCGGCGGCTTCGCCTGGGCCTTGCGGCGGGTCTTGGGATTAGGTGGTGCTGCGGGTGTGGGCGTGGCGGCCAATGTGTTTGTCGGCATGGTCGAAGCGCCGCTGTTGGTCCGGCCCTATGTGGCGCGATTGTCGCGGGCGGATTTGTTCGTGGTCATGGTTGCCGGCATGGCGACCATCGCCGGCACCGTGATGGTGCTCTACGCCACCATTTTATCAGCCGCCGTGCCCGATGCCTTGGGGCATATTCTGACGGCGTCGTTGATCAACGCACCGGGCGCGATTTTGATGGCGCGGTTGTTGGTTCCCCCAGCGCCAGATGCGGAAATCGACGCCGACACCGTCGCCCTACCCCGCACGGCGGCGAGTTCCATCGACGCCGTCACCCAGGGCACGCTGGAAGGCGTCAAACTGTTGATCAACGTCACAGCCATGCTGGTGGTGATGGTGGCCTTGGTCAGTTTGGTGAACGCTATGTTGGGATTGCTGCCCGATATCGCCGGTGGCGCGCTGACGCTGCAACGAATGTTTGGGTGGGTATTGGCCCCGGCGGCGTGGCTGATCGGCATCCCGTGGGAGCAGGCGCAAACCGCCGGCGGGCTATTGGGGGTCAAGGTGGTATTGAACGAGTTTCTGGCCTACGCCGATTTGGCTAAGCTGGGCGAGGAAAGCCTCAGTTCACGCAGCCGCCTGATTTTGACTTACGCGCTGTGTGGGTTCGCGAATTTCGGCAGCTTGGGGATCATGATCGGCGGGCTCGGCACGCTGGCGCCCGAACGCCGCGCCGAAATTGCGGCGCTGGGCCTCAAATCAGTGCTGGCGGGGATGATGACGACGCTGCTGACGGGTGCCATCGTGGCGACGCTCACGTGAGACAATGAGTGGCGACGCTCACGTAAATCAATGAGTGGCGAGGTTACATTTAATCCCGAAAATGTGATCGCTCGTGAATTTTTGCACTCGGAACATCCAGGTATCTTCGCCGCATGGCAGATATTTTACTGATCGAAGACGACGATCTTCTGCGTGAATACCTGCGCGACGGATTACGGGATACCAACCACTGCGTGCGTGAAGCCGCCAGCGGCGAGAAAGGTCTCGCATTGTTCGGTGAGGCGGCGGCGGAATTGGTGATCACCGACTTGGTCATGGATGATGGTGAAGGCGTCAGCACCATCTTGGCCTTGCGAGAGTCCTGCCCTGAAACACCAATCATCGCCATATCGGGCAATCCGCTGTATCTCGACAGCGCCCTCAAACTCGGCGCCAATCTGGGATTGTTGAAGCCGTTCACCATGAGCACGATGCTCGACGCCATCACGAAAGCCCTACAAACAAGCGTGGCGAAATCAGCTTAGTCGATCTGGCTCTCAATGCGGTCCATGTCGGCATCACTAAGGCCGAAGTGATGGCCGACTTCATGGATCAGCACGTGGCGGACAACATGCTCCAGCGGCTCGCCGGTTTCGCACCAATAATCCAGGATCGGCCGGCGGTATAGGAATATCCGATCCAGGTCGTGCGGCGTGGCGGCAACGCTTTTATCAGCCAGCGACACGCCGCTATAGAGACCCAACAGGTCGAACGGTGACGCCAACTCCAACTCGGCCTGGAGGTCATCGTCGGGAAACTCTTCGACCCGGATCACAACGCCGTCGAGATGACCCAGCAGGGGTTCGGGGATGGTCGCCAATGCATGCTCGGCCATGCGCTCGATTGCGGCCAAGTCCGGCGGGTGGCATCCGGATTTATTCATGATTTATTCATGCGGTTATTCATGGGGGCATTCATGTAAGGAGCGTAACCGGCCTTGAACCCGCGACCAAGAGGCCTTAGGTCGATAGTTGGAAACGAAGGAGCCGTACATGGCAAAGCGACTCACTGGTGATGAACGCGCAAACGCGCTGGCCCGGCTTGCGGGCTGGTCTGAGGTGGAGGGCCGAGACGCCATCACCAAAACCTTCATCTTCACCGATTTCAACGCAGCGTTCGGTTTCATGGCGCGCGTGGCGCTTTGGGCCGAAAGTGCCGATCATCACCCGGAGTGGTTTAACGTCTACAACCGGATTGACGTAACCTTGGCGACCCACGATGCCGGTGGCGTCACCGAGAAAGATATCAACTTAGCGGCTTTTATAGACTCGATAGGACCCTCATGAGCAAAAGCAACGTCGAAGAACTGGAATCCCGGCTGACAAGCGGTGCCATTCCCGCCGACGCCGTATCCAAAGACAGCACGCCCGCCGACCTGATCAAGCTGGGCAGCGGCAACGGCCTCGCGTTCACGGAAGACGATCTCTCCAGTTTTCTCAGGCTCCGCATCGCCAACGCCGAAAGCCTGCCGCGCCCCTGGGGTTGGGCCGTCGCAAGGCAGTTGGGGCTGGTTCGGTCCTAGAATCCTAAGAACTGCGCGTGATCTTCGAGCGGCGCACGGTCGGTCACCAGCGTGTTCTCGACAGCGTCGGGGTCGGCATAGCCGAGCGACATGCCGCACATGACGATTTCGTCGTCGTCGATCGGCAGGTGTTCGCGGATTACCTTGTGGTACTGGGTGAAGGCAACTTGCGGGCAGGTGTGCATGCCCTTGGCTCGCGCCGCCAGCATGATGTTCTCCAGGTACATGCCCAGGTCGAGAATATTACTGGCCGGCATGCCGCGGTGCATGGTGGTGATCAACCCGATGGGGGCGTCGAAGAATCTGAAGTTCTTCGCGTGCTGAGCATGCATTTTGTCTTTGTCGCCCTTCTCGATGCCGAGCAAGCCGTATAGGTCCCAGCCGACCTTGCGGCGGCGCCCCAAGTAAGGCTCGACGAACTCTTCGGGGTAGATCGGGATTTCCGCCTGATGCCCGGCGCCGCCGGTATCGAAGTCCTTGAGGATTCCCGCCGACAGCGCGGCTTTCGCCTCACCGGCCAATACGTAGGTCATCCAAGGCTGTGAATTGGTGCCGCTGGGTGCGCGGGCCGACACTTCGAGGATCTCGGTGATTTCTTGTTTCGAGATCGGATCGCTCAAAAAAGCGCGCATGGAATGGCGCGTCGTGATCGCCTCTTCGACGGAGGTGGCGGGGGCAGAGGATACGGGTTCGGTGTGTACGGACATATTGGTTACTCTCCTATTCGGACCAGGCGACCGCCGTCAACGGGCAGCAAAACGCCGGTGATGTATTGTGCTTCGTCGGATGCCAAAAACAACGCCGCGTTGGCGACGTCCCAGGCAGTGCCCATTTGACCCAGCAGCGGCACTTTTGCGTTGCGGGCCTGGCGCACGACATCGCGTTCAACGCCCTGCTCGCGCGCTCGGCGCTCAATCGCCATGGGTGTGTCCATCAGGCCGGGCAAGATGGCGTTGGCGCGCACGCCATGGGGCGCGTTCTCCATCGCCAGGTGCTGGGTCATGGTGTTGATAGCGCCCTTCGATGTTTTGTAGGTGACGGTGGCGCAGATGGATACGGAGGCCGTGGACGACACGTTGATGATCGATCCCGACTTCTGTGCGCGCATGACGGGCAGCACATGTTTGATGGTCATGAACATGCCCTTCAGGTTCATAGCCATCAGCGCATCCCATGTATCGGCATCGAGATCAGGTGTCGGCCGGTCCCCCTCGGAGCGTCCGACATTGTTATGCAGGATATCGATCCGACCGTAGCGCTCGACACAAGTATCGGTTATGGCTTTGCAATGCGCCTCGTCGATGATGTTCGCCGCCAGCACAGATGCCGTTCCACCCGCATCGGTGATGATCTCAAGGGTGTCGTTGGCCGACGCTTCGTCCTTATCGACGAGCAGCACTTGGGCGCCTTCCTGGGCAAACCGAATGGCCGTGGCGCGGCCATTTCCCATCGTCTCGCCGGATGTTTGCCCGGCGCCGACGACAATAGCCGTTTTATCGTGAAGCCTCATGATGCTGTCATCCTAGCTCAAATAGGTTGCATGCGGATGGCGCCATCAAGGCGCACGGTCTCACCGTTGAGCATGGCGTTGGATACCATGTGCATCGCCAACGCAGCGTATTCGTCGGGCTCACCCAGCCGCGACGGGAACGGCACCGAAGCCCCCAGGCTATCTTGCACTTCCTGCGAAAGGCCACGCAGCATGGGCGTGCCGAAGATGCCCGGCGCGATGGTCATGACCCGAATACCGAACCGCGCGAATTCGCGCGCCGCCGGCAGTGTCATCGCCGTCACGCCGCCCTTTGATGAAGCGTAAGCCGCTTGCCCGATTTGTCCCTCGAATGCGGCGACAGACGCCGTGTTGATGATAATCCCGCGCTCGTTGCCCGGAAGCGGGTCCAAACTCTGCATGCCGGCCGCAGCCAAGCGCATCATATTGAAAGTCCCGACGAGATTGATGTTGATCACCTTTGAAAACGTCTCCAGTGCCTGTGGACCATCGCGCCCGACGATTTTCGCCGGCGTACCGACGCCAGCACAACTGACCGCAACCCGGGCGGCACCATGAGCTTCGGTCGCACCGGCCACCGCAGCCTCCAGGCTTTCCGCGCTGGAGACATCACAGCCAAAAGCTACACCACCTATGTCAACGGCGACTTTTTTCGCCCCCTCTTCGTTCATATCCAGCACCGCTACTTTGGCGCCTGCTGCTGCCAACGCACGTGCAGTGGCCTCACCCAACCCCGAAGCCGCACCGGTGACAATCGCCGCCGAACCGTTCGCATCCATGGTCATATCCTCGCCGCATTTGTGAAGTATGGAGAAATGTCATAACACGAGGCTACGGAGCATCAAGGTCCATGCCGCGAAAAACGCCCGACAGTTCGCAGAGTGAAACGGAAAAAGAAGCCGACGTGCGGCGAAAACTGCCCGGTAAGGCCCGGCGCACGCTCGGCAACGTTCCGTTTGTGGAGAGTGCCATGGCGGCATGGTACTGCGCTCGTGACCCCGCGACGCCGAAGCACGTCAAGGCGGCGATCATCGGCGCGCTGGCGTATTTCATCATGCCGATTGATGCCATTCCGGATGTAGTGATATTGCTCGGCTATACCGATGATGCGGCTGTGTTTTGGGCAGTGTGGCGAACTGTTTCGAAATATGTCACGGTCGCTCATCGGGCTCAGGCCCGAGCTTTCTTCAAAGACCGTTGAGCGGCTTGAACCCAACCGATGGCATGGCCATACTTGGCTCAAAGTCAGAAGAAAATAGGGGAGTCCCATGACAAGTCCGCTTTGGATACCCAGCGAGGATCGTATCTCGAACGCCAATATCACAACACTCCGCCGGGCCGTGGCGGATAGGTGGTCGGTTGATCTGCCGGACTCGCTGGCATTGTGGCGATTCTCAATCAATGAGCGCGAGAAATTCTGGACCAGCGTTATCGATTTTTCCGATCTCAAGGCCGAGACTTGGGGCGAGCGGGTTCTCGTCGACGGCGACAAGATGCCCGGTGCGCAATGGTTTCCCGACGCGAAGTTGAATTTCGCAGAAAATCTTTTGCGCCACCGCGGCGACCAGGAGGCTCTGGTATTTAGAGGCGAGGATCAAGTTGAGCGCCGTATGACCCGAGACGAATTGTACGATGCCGTCTCAACCCTGGCGCAGGCGCTGAAAGCCGAAGGTGTCGGGGTCGGCGACCGGGTTGGCGCCTATATCGCCAACATGCCGGAAGCCATCATCGGCATGCTGGCCGCAACCAGCCTCGGAGCCACATGGTCCTCATGCTCTCCTGATTTCGGCGTTGACGGGGTGCTTGACCGGTTCGGACAGATCGAACCGAAAGTGGTGATTGCGGTTGAAGGCTATTTCTACAACGGAAAGACCCTCGATATCCGCGACAAAGTGACGGCGATCGTCAGCCAAATACCGAGCGTCAAGCGGGTCGTCATAGTGCCTTATGCCGATGTGACGCCAGACATCAGCGATATCCCGAACGCCGTCACGTTGAGCGACTACACCAGCACGTTCACGCCCGGTGAAATATCTTTCGCTCAAGTGCCCTTCGACCATCCACTGTACATCCTGTATTCATCGGGCACGACGGGGAAACCCAAGTGCATTGTGCACGGAACCGGCGGCATGCTGCTGAAGCATGTTGTCGAACACATGATGTCCGCCGACGTGAAGGAAGGCGACCGGATATTCTGGTTCACCACCTGCGGATGGATGATGTGGAATTGGCTGGCCAGCTCATTGGCCTTCGGTGCGACAGTCCTTCTGTACGACGGCTCGCCGTTCTACCCCGACGGCAACGTGATTTACGACTATGCCGAAGCCGAAGGTATGACACTGTTTGGTACGTCGGCGAAATTCATCGACGCGTGCAACAAGGCCGGCCTTAAGCCCGCCAAAACCCACCAGTTTCCAGCGCTGCGCTGCTTGGGCTCCACCGGCTCGACCTTGACACCAGAGGGCTTCGATTTCGTATACGAAAACGTCAAGAAGGATATCCATTTGCAATCGATGTCCGGCGGCACAGATATCGCCGGCTGCTTCTGTGGCGGCGATCCGACACAGCCCGTGTGGCGCGGTGAAATTCAGGCGCCGACGTTAGGCATGGCCACTGACGTCTTCGACCCAGACGGCAACTCCATGCCCAGCGGTAAAGGTGAACTCGTTTGCACCAAGGCGTTTCCGACGGTGCCGGTGTTCTTGAATGACCCGGGAAACGAGCGCCTGACAGATGCCTACTTTGCTCGCTTTTCAAACGTCTGGACCCATGGCGATTTCGTCGAATGGACAGAACACGGCGGCATGATCATTCACGGGCGATCCGATGCAACGCTCAATCCGGGTGGTGTTCGCATAGGTACGGCGGAGATTTATCGGCAAGTAGAAAAGCTTGATGAGGTTATGGAAACCATTGTCATCGGCCAGGAATGGGATAACGACGTACGTGTGGTTTTATTTGCCATTCTACGCGACGGCCTGAGCCTCGACGACGACCTAACCACCAAGATCAAGAAACAAATTCGGGACAACTGCACACCACGTCACGTGCCAGCGCGCATCGTCCAGGTGAGCGATATTCCGCGCACCAAATCCGGTAAGATCACCGAACTTGCCGTTCGCGATATCGTGCATGGCCGCGACATTAAAAACCAAGAGGCTCTGGCAAACCCCGAAGCCCTGGCCGAATTCTCGAACCGGGTGGAATTGTCCGCATAAACTTTCAAGGAACGCTTTTTCGACATGAGTATCCAAGTATCCCCTGTCACCCCTATCCTCGCCGCGGAAGTAAGCGGCGTTGATCTTTCGTCAGCGCTTGATGACGCGACTTTTAACGCTATCAACGACGCCCTGGTGAAGCACTCGGTCATTGTCTTTCACGATCAAGACCTATCCCCGGAAGCCCTGATTGATTTCAGCCGTCGCTTTGGACCGCTGATGGAGCACGTCTTGAAAGAGGCGTTGCTTGAAGGCTATCCAGAGATTTATCGACTGTCGAACGTCAAGAAGGACGGTAAACCGCAGGGACGGTCGAACGCCGGCCAATATTGGCACTCCGATCTCACGTACGAACCCAACCCTTCCATGGGCTCGGTGTTGTACGGCATTGAAGTCCCTGATGTCGGTGGAGATACGCTGTTCGCCAGCACGGCTCATGCTTTCGAGACGCTATCCGCGCCTATGCAAGATATGCTTCAAGGGCTGTCAGCCGAGCACTTGTTCGCACACGCTTTTCGCGGCGGCGCCAATCCAGCCGCGCGTAAAGGTGATCCACTGGCCGAGCGCCCGGAGGTTCAGCACCCAGTCGTACGCACGCACCCCGAAAGCGGCCGACAATGCTTATTCATCAATGATGGCTTCACAGTCAAGATCAATGAAGTCACCCCCGTCGAGAGCATCGCGCTGATGGCGTTCTTAAACGCACACATGACCAAGCCAGAGGTCGTCTATCGTCATAAATGGCGCCCTGGCGATGTCGTCGTCTGGGACAATCGGGCGCTGGTGCACCGCGGTGTGGGTGACTACAGCGGCGAACAACATCGCCACATGCACCGTACAACCATTGAGGATACGGCCACCGCACATCATTGACACAAGCTGTTCGGCGTGGTTCCAACAGGCGTCACGAAGGTTGGAGTATTTTCATATGCAAGCCGCAATTGTTCCGGTAACACCGTTTCAACAGAACTGCACCTTGATGTGGTGCGAAGAAACGATGGAAGGTGCTGTCGTCGACCCCGGCGGTGAAATTGACCGTCTACTTGGTATCGTCGACGAACAAGGGATCAAATTGGTCAAGATTTTGGTCACGCACGGCCATATCGATCATGCCGGCGGCGTGGCGGATTTGGCCGAGCGCCTGGAAATTCCGATCGAAGGCCCACACAAAGACGATAAATTCTGGATCGATGGCTTGGCCGAACAAGGAGATCGGTTCGGCACCGGTGAGTTGGCTCGATCATTCACGCCCGACCGATGGCTTGATGGCGGTGATACGGTCAGCTTCGGCAATGTCATCTTGCAGGTTCGTCATTGTCCGGGACATACACCCGGCCATGTGATTTTCTTTCATGAGGAGTTGCGAGTAGCTCAGGTCGGTGATGTACTGTTTCAGGGCTCTATTGGTCGCACCGATTTCCCGAAGGGTGATCACGATACGCTGTTGGCATCAATCCGGAACGAGCTTTGGCCCTTGGGCGATGACGTAACATTCATCCCAGGACACGGGCCCACCTCAACGTTCGGGCAAGAGAGACGCACCAACCCATTCGTCGCCGACGGCTAAGATCAAGCACCATGTTCATCGACCCACAGAAAATCGCACACCGCAGCATCGTAATTTACGACCGCGATATTCAGTGGCGGCAATTCTTAGCCCGGGAGCTAAGCGTGTTGGGTTTTGAGAACGTGCAGCAGGCCAATTCGCCGAAGGAAGCCCTTCAAGCTATTCGGGATTCCGACGCCGACGCACTGGTAACCATGCACGATCTCAAACTGGTCAAGTTCCTTCGCAGCCACCGTGCCAGCCCAAATCAACATATCGTCATCATTTTGATAACAGCCAACTTGGGCGCCGAAGAAATCCTGAGTGAACGCGATTCCGGCGTCAACGAAATCATTGCCAAGCCAGCCTCTGCCAATCAGGTCATTACCCATCTTTACAATGCGCTCTCAACACCGAGAGATTTCGTCGATGCCAAAGTCTACCATGGTCCAGACCGGCGACGGCACGTTCAGCACTATGACAAACCAGAGCGCCGAAAAAATCGGTAAGGATGCGGTCAGCCGCTTTGTGTAAATACACCGCATGTCAGAAACACCACACATTTTAGTTGTCGAAGATGAGGAAATCCTACTGCAATTCCTCGTCTACCATGTAGAAAATGCGGGCTATCGGGCCACGGCAATTACGACAGGCGGCGAGATTTTCCCTTACCTTGATAATGGTGACGTGGATTTGATCTTGCTGGATCTCGGCCTACCGGACGGAGATGGTCTATCGCGGGCTCAACAGATTCGGGAACGCTCTTCCGTTCCAATCGTTGTGCTCACGGCTCGGAAGGGTGCTGATGACCGCGTGATGGCCTTGGGGCTTGGCGCCGATGATTACCTAACCAAGCCATGCGACCCGCGAGAGTTACTTCTGAGAATCCGTAACGTCCTTGCCCGATGTGGCGCCGCTGCTCAACCCGGTATTGCCGCGCCAGCACCAACAGCGCCCCCTCCGGTTCCAGCTCCAGCTCCGGCCCCAGCAACACCTGTTGCGTCTGCGCCGAGCGCACCGCAACCCGAAAAGCGTAGCAGCGGCATTGCTCTGTTTCTGATTGCAGCGTTAATTATTGTTGCCGGTGGTGGCGGCGGCTGGTGGTACATGACACAGCCCGTCCCGGAACCGATCGAGCAACAGGCGTCTAAATCAGCATTGATACCACCTTCCGTTTCTCAGGAACCGAAAGCAGAAACCAGCCAACCGCAACCAGCACCCAGTAAGAAGGCATCATCCTTTGATGTCACCGTTACCGCCAAGCCGGCAACAGATCCCGAAAATGGTGAAAGCACCGACATTGGAACCGCACCATCCGCCACGAAACAAACCGAACCATCTCCCGCCGCATCCAGTTATTCTTGGGTTTTGAAAAGCAAATGCCCGCCCCTTCCCGAACTTAAGTGGTGGCGCTTCAATAAGCACACGGATCTGGTCAGGTACGTGAACAAGCGCCATGGCGGCGATTGGCAGCCCTACATTCAGTCGTGGGTCGATCGCCTGGCAAAATTGCAGAACATCTATAGCCGCAATTCAGGTATCAAAACGAAAACCGGCGAAATCTTAAAAGGGCCGTCTCTGAAACAGTATATCGATGATACACAAGCACGCCTCGATATCACAATTTGCCTGTCACGCGAGGCGACAGATTTCGCCTATAAAAAATCGTTGCTGAAGCGCTAGTCGACGAACTGTTCGCGCTCAGACGGGATGAGTTTTAAACGTCAATCTTCACGATGGCCTGAGAACACCTGACCCAAAAGCTTCGCCGGCTCGTCACTTTCATAGGCCGCGCCGAAGACTTCAATACTGTCCTCGGCCGCCGTATCTGGATCAACCGTTTCCCAGTGCCGCATCAATTTCTTCTGTGCCCTGATCGCACGAGGGCCAGCCTTACAAATCGAGCCAATCAATCGTTCAACGGCAGTGTCCAAATCTGGCCGCGACACAACCTCTTCAACAAATCCCCAGGCTTCTGCCTGCGCTGCATCAATAACTTCGCCGGTATAGATCAACCGGGCCGCGCGACCACGCCCCATTAGCCCAGGCAACAGAGACGCTTCGATAACGGACGGCAGGCCCACACGCACTTCCGGCATGCCGAAACGGGCGGCCGTGGATGCAATTCGCAGGTCGCAGGCTGCAGCCAACTCCATACCGCCGCCCAGGCAGAAACCATCAATTTTGGCCACCACTGGCACTGGTAGATTTCGCACGCTTAACATGGCGGCATGAAGGCGACCAATAAATGCCGCAGCCGCAGCGGAGCTCACGAACGCTCCCATTTCCCTTACGTCAGCACCACCAATCCACGCTTTCTCACCGGCAGCATCAAGAACGACAGCGCGTAAATCGGGCTCACCATTCAGGCTGTCAAAGGTTTCGATCAATTGAGTCACCATTTCCGAATTCATGGCGTTCAATTTGTGTCGACGATCAATGGTAACCCGCGCCACAACAGCGCCCTCAACCTGTTCGTAGTTGACGCTCACGAATTTCAAATGTGCCTCCCCTTCAAACGCCAACGGGAGCCAAAAGGCTCCCGTCATTGCTCAATTCAATTTGCAGATGCGTGTCAGTTTCGTTTAGTCAAATACATTAGACCCCAAAGACCGATTCCACACCCAGCAATCAATGCCGTTATTATAAAAATATTCACCGAAGACCCTCCTCAGTAGCACACAATTATTTCGGGCAGCTTTGCTCCCCACCGGAGCTGCACGAAGATAAAATGACAGCTAATCCTGAAGGTTCTCTGACACCAGTCAATCGTTCGTGCAAAAATATGGTGATCGAATCGGGGAAAAACTGTGGATAGGTCAAATTTCTCAACTTTTTGTGCAGTTAAATGACCATGAATCTCGTCAAATCCCTACAAGTGGAGATGCCGATTCGGGCGGGACATGGCTGCCCGATCCGGGTATATGTGTTTGTGACATGACATTGATTACCGATTCAGAGCACCTCCGCGAATTCTGCGCGCCCCTGCACGACGTTGACTTTATCACCGTCGACACGGAGTTCATGCGAGAGAAGACCTATTGGCCACAGCTGTGCTTGGTCCAGGTAGCAGGCCCAGATGATTTCGCAGCTATCGATCCTCTGGCCGCCGGCATTGACCTCAAGCCTCTTTATGACCTGATGAGCAATCAAGCCGTGATCAAAGTGTTTCACGCAGCCCGTCAAGATCTCGAGATATTTCTGAATCTAACCGATACTCTGCCGAGCCCGGTATTCGACACGCAAGTCGCCGCCATGGTGTGCGGATTTGGTGAGTCCGTTGGGTATGACCATCTGATTTCGAAACTTACCAAAGTACATCTGGACAAGGGCTCGCGTTTCACCGACTGGGCCGCTCGTCCGTTGAGTGATCGGCAAATCGACTATGCGTTGGGTGACGTTACCCACCTGCGCATCGCCTATGAGAAACTTTCCGCGCGGTTGGAGAAAGAAGACCGCCGCGGCTGGATCGAAGAGGAAATGACCGTTCTCGCCAATCCGGCCACTTTTATAACTGACCCTGAAAAAGCATATCAGCGGATCAAAACCCGAGGCGGCAAAGGACGGTTTCTGGCTGTGCTGCGCGAATTGGCGGCATGGCGGGAATTGGAAGCCCGCCGCCGTGACGTGCCGAGAAACCGGGTTTTGCGCGATGAAACTTTAGTCGAGATTGCCCATCATGTGCCGCAATCAGCAGCAGCGTTGGCGAAATCTCGCGGCTTGGGAGATAAAGCGGCACACGGACCGATGGGAAAACACATTCTCGAGGCTGTACGACGTGGCGTCGAGTTACCTCAATCGGATTGGCCAACACCGCCGGTAAAGCCAGATCTGCCCAGAGGTATCGGCCCTATATCGGACCTGCTGAAGGTGCTGCTCAAGAAAGTCGCTGACGACACCCATGTCGCTGGCCGTCTCATTGCGAACAGTGCCGACATCGACATTATCGCCGGCCTTGGCGATAACGCCGACGTCCAAGCGCTAAAAGGCTGGCGGCGGGAAATATTCGGTAACGATGCCTTGCGCCTACGCGCGGGTGAAGTCGCTCTTGCCGTCCATGGCAACAATCTTGTTATCCAAGAACGTTAGGCAAAACCCGCCGACTTGCCGAGGCTTTTTGCCAATTGCCGAAGGCGGCGCTCGACGGCTTCGCTCACATAGATATCCCGCCCATCATCACCACCGACCGGCAGAACCAAAGAGATTTGATCGGTTTCAACTTCAAATCTCGTGCTCGTCAGCAACCCAGGGGCGGAACCTGAGAGATTGTGTGCAAGACGCAAAGCCAACCCAACAGATTCCGCAATTTCGATCTCTTGATCGGACAGCAAAGACCGTACGGGTGATACCATCGGATTACTTGCATCTCCCTTGTAGCGCACGAATATCATGACGGCGAGAAGCACCCGGTCGTGATGGGTCAATCCAGCAAAGGGAAGCCGTAACACCCGCAGGAAAGCGTGTTCCGCTCGGTAGTCAGGATGTTCGGACCACCCGACATCACTGAGCATGCAGGCCGCCATGCGAATACGGCT
>JABIPG010000123.1 GCA_018698795.1 Rhodospirillaceae bacterium | reverse complement strand
CATCGTTCAATTGCAAGATCAAGCGAGTTTCAATGCCATGTTCGATGCCAAGGAGCGCGAGCAAGCCGTGGTTGAGCCGGAACCCGTCGCTGGTCAATCCAAATCGGGCATAGCTAAACCGACACCGGTGGAAATCGATCTGACGTCGCTGTACGAGCAGCTGGAAGCGCAAAATCAGGCCTCGCCGCGTGATGAGATGGACGCGGACCTGTCCAAGACCTGGGACGAACAAGCCCAGGACAGTTGGAGCAATGCGGGCGCGGAACCTGCTACCGCCGAAAATCTCGAAAACTGGGAACAATGGCTGATGGTGGATTGGGACCAGATCCGCGAGGAAATGGCGGCCTCGCGTTCGTCAGAACCTGGCGGACAGTCAGGGAATTCCGATTCGAAACCGGGCGACAAGGAATGGAGCTATTTTCATTTTACTGACCAAGACCAATTGGCAGCTGACATGGAAAGCGCCGAAGATGTTTCCGTCGAAGAACTGAAGCGTCAAGTCAATCTGGCAGAAGTTGTCGCGCGACCGGTCTGGGACCTGGAGTCGAAAAAGGCCTCGGCCATTGCCTGCGTTCCCGTCGCCACGGCGAATCAAACGTTCATCTATGGCGATGCGTTGGTTGCTAGCAATCCGATGGGCGTGGTGACGCTCGGGCATGACAGGATCGGTGTTCATTGGGCCGGTCGTCAGGATGACGGGCCACCAGCATGCGTGCCGGTGCATTTCGAATCTCTTGCTACCATGCGCAACCGTCATCTGCTGTTTACGAGCTTTTTGGAAATGCCGCCCGAGGCGCGGCGCAAGGTGCTCGGTGAATTGCTGCTTCCTGCCGATATCTACTCGGCAGCGGTCGAAGACGTCGTGCGGCTGTTCCAGCCATTTGTCGGACGTATTATCGTCAGCTGCGACCTGAATTGGCGTCATTTCGGTTTGCTCAGAGCATTGGGCATTCGTGTGGCGGGTTTTTCGTTGGCCGGCGAAACCTCGACGTCCGAAGAGGACATCATGGGTGCCATGGCAGATTTTGCTGCTGGCGCCAAACAATCGGGCATCGACACCTACGTCAAAGATCTGCCGTCGCGTAACCTCGCCATGGCGGCGGCAGCTGTCGGCGTGCGATACGCGTTTTCGACGCCAAAGCCGATGGCCGAAGGGCCGTCAGGGCCCGTCTCGTTCCGCCTGGAAGACCTTTACTGATCCTGCGCGCTCGGTGCGTGCTGCTTTAATAATGCGTCCACGGCGTCAATAGCAGCGCGTCGTGCGTCGGCATTGCCACCTGAATGTACGCGCCGTTCGCTGCGTTTGCTTTCGCTGTTGCGGGTCAGCACGGTTTTTACTTTGGCTGTTGGGTGGTCGAAGTTGTGATAAGCACCTTCGTATAAGGTCGCGTGGATGGGGCTGCTCCTTGCTGCGGCGGTGGCGGCAAAGCGCAGGCAAGGTTTTGCTGGTGTCCAGTCATCAAGCTCTCCCAACAACAGAGCCGTTGGAATTTTCGTCACGTAGTGGGGTGTTTTCGAAATTTTTGTGCAGCCTGGATAAAACCCGATAGCGGCGCGAAAATCGTGACGGAGGTTTGATGGCCGCCACTCGGCAGGGGATTTGATGGCCCAAAGCAATGCCATGGCACCGTTCGACCACCCCATGAGCGCGACATTGTCGGCGCGTACGTCGCCCCGACCTTGCAGATAGCGAAGGGCACCATAGGCATCAAATGGCCGCTCTTTGTCGGGGCGAACCGGACGATTTTTGACAGAGCAGATCGAGCCATGCCCGCGCGGGCCGAAGCTGTCTGTCATCAGCACCAGATATCCCCGCGCCGCCAGCCACTTTGACCAAAACATGGGCCGCTTTCGCAGCTTGCCGGATTTCGTCGTCAATCCAGCGCAACCGTGCAGCATGACCACACCCGGGAACGGCCCGGGACCGGCAGGCTTCACCACTAAGCCGCCAATCTCCGTTTTCGCCATATCGGCGCTCGAGAATTGCACCGCTTCCGCAATATCCGTAGCGCTGGCGTGCCCTGTCCAGATCATGACCAGAGCCAGCAATATTCCACGCACAAATTCCATGGAGTTATATAACTCAGCGCTTGGCGCCCGCGTCCAGCAGCATTTTTTCGACCCGCTGATGTCCTTTGTTACGTGCCATGGAAAGCGGCGTCTCGCCTTGGGTGTTGGTGGCATGGATATCGGCGTCTGCCTTCATCAGAAGGCTGACGATACCGGCGTGGCCACGGTGGGCAGCCCAGATCAGCGCCGTACCGTTGTCGCGGCGTCTGGCATCGACCTCGGCGCCGGCTTTCAGCAACATATCAACGATGCGTTCGCGGGACTGAAATGTGGCGATCAACAACGACGTCGCGTCGATATCGTTCCGGAGCGCAGGGTTCGCCCCGGTATCAAGTAGCGTGCCGACCACCTCTGCGTGGCCGTTGTAAGTGGCGCGCATCAGGGCCGTCCATTTGTTGTCGCCGCCAGCATTGATCTCCGCTCCGGCCGCAAGCAAAAGCTTCACACCTGCCAAATTGCCGCGCGACGCCGTGACCATCAATGGCGTCATGCCATCGGCGTCACCTTGGTCGGGGGATACTTTCTCGTTGAGCAACGCTTCAATGCGAGCTGTATCGTCGCCGCGAGCCGCTTGCATCAAGGTTTCGGCACTGGCCTGTATCGACATCGATAATGTCGACATCAACAACAGCGGGATAATCAGGAAAATGAGCTTTCGCATGGTGCCTCCGTTCTGATGACAATCATACGTCAGACAAGCACCTTCGCTGATTAACAATTCCGTGACCTGATCGTGCGACGGCGAGCGCGGTTGTCATGTCCGGCTTGATCGCGTTACGGTCT
>JABIPG010000269.1 GCA_018698795.1 Rhodospirillaceae bacterium | reverse complement strand
TGTTGGAAGTTATCGCCCAGGACGAAAATAAATCGACCCGTTTCGGCTGGGCCTTGGGCCAGGATATCTACACACCCACCGACCGCTTTACCGCGTCGCTGATCAGCGACGACCGGCCCTATGCCGGCTGGCTCTATGGCAGCTTGTCGCTGCATACGGTGACGGACGGCGGTAATGGTAAACAAACGTCCGAATCGGTGGAGTTGAGCCTTGGTATCGTCGGGCCCGAAGCGCAAGGTGAAGAGGCGCAGGACTTCGTCCACGACCTGCGCCTGATCGATAATTTCGACGGCTGGGACAACCAGCTAAAAACCGAGCCCGGCCTGCTGATCGCCTATGAGCGCAAGTGGCGGCTCGCCGACCCATGGCGATTGGGCCGGGGCTGGCAGGCGGACATCGTGCCACATATGGGCGGCAGCCTGGGCAATGTGCTGACCCATGTGAACGCTGGTGGCGCCATGCGTGTTGGGCTCAACCTGCCCAGTGATTTCGGCTCGCCGTCGCTGATCCACGGCGGCGTATCGTTGGACAAGTTGCATGAAGAGGGTTGGGGTTTTTATCTGTTTACCACCGCCGAAGGGCGTTACGTGGCGCACAATATTTTTATCGACGGCAATACATGGCGTGACAGTCACAGTGTCGGACGCGAGCCGTTCGTCGGGCGGTTTAGCGTCGGCGCCGCCATCACGCTTGGCCGCTTCCAAATTGCCTATACCAACGCGCTGATCACCAAGGAATTCGAAGGCCAGGCCAGGGCCAGCCGGTTCGGTTCGCTCAGCGCATCGTTTCAAGCGTTTTTCTAAAAAATATCCACCTGCATTTGCCTCGCAAAAGCGCTCAGATTACCATAGGCGTTTCCACAGCGAGGCAACGCCAGGGAGGGTGCCATGTTTTTGTCGTCGGAGGGGTATCGCGACTCGTTGCGGGCGATGAAGCCGCGCGTTTTCGTCGACGGGGAACAAATCACATCGGTCGCAGACGCGCCCCAGCTGGCACCCGGCGTCAATGCCGTCGGTCTGACCTATGATTTCGCGCTAGAGCCCGCCTACCGCAATCTGATGGTAGCGACGCAGCATACGTCAGGCCGCGAGGTTAACCGCATGCTGCACCTCGATCGCACGCCGCAAGACCTGATCAATAAGTTGGAGGCCGTGCGCCTGTTGTGCCGCGAGGGCGGCTGCGTACAGCGCTATCTCAACCACGATGGCTTTAATGCGCTTTACCAGGTGACCCACACCATGGCGACCGATGGCTACACCGAAGCCCATGAGCGCTTCGTCAATTATCTGCACAAGGTCCAGGATGAGGACCTCACCGTCGGCATCGCCATGACCGACGGCAAAGGCGATCGCTCGCTTCATCCGCACCAGCAATGGAACCCCGATGCCTACGTGCATATCAAGGAACGTCGCCCGGACGGCATCGTCATTCGGGGCGCCAAGGCCATTGTCACGGGCGCGCCTTATATGCACGAGTTTCTGGTCATGCCCTGCCGCAACATGAACGAAGCCGATGCTGATTTCGCCGTGTGCTGCGCCGTGCCGGCAGATGCGGAAGGCATTACTATCGCGGCGCGCCCGGCGGGCACACCGGGGAAGGCAGGAGCGAAGTTCTCCGGGCGCTATGGGCAATCGACGGGTGTTGTCATGTTCGACGACGTGTTCGTGCCCTATGAGCGCGTGTTCCTCGATGGCCCCGAGGGCGACCAGTGGCGATATTCGCATCAGCTGACCCGCACCTATGCCACCCATCACCGCCACAGCTGTATCGGCGCGCGCGCAGGCTTCGGCGATCTGTTGATCGGTGCCGGGGTACTCATGAGTCAGGCCAACGGATTGGACGTAGAGACAACGCCGCATCTCCGCGATCGCATGGTTGAGTTGATTAAGACGGTCGAGGGCTTCTATGCCTGCGGCGTGGCGGCGTCGGTCTATGGGTTCCAAGACCCTTCGGGTATTTATCAGCCCGATGGCGTTTTCGCCAATGTCGGCAAGCTGTTGCTGGCGACGCAAATTTACGACATGCACCGTTTGGCGCACGAGGTCTCGGGCGGCCTGATCGTCACGCTGCCCGGCCCCGACGAAGACCATAATCCGGCCACCGCCGGCGATTTGTCGTCAATGCTGCAAACCCGCGAAGATGTGCCGCACGAGAAACGCATGGCCGTGGCCAGGTTGATGGAAGACCTGACCGCATCGGATGAAGCGGGTTGGTATTCGGTGATCTCGCTGCATGGCGGCGGCTCGCCCGAGGCCATGAAACGCGAGATTTACCGCTACTATCCGATCGAGGATCGGGTTGAGGTGGTGAAGAAACTGCTCGACCGAAATGTATTGGCCGAGGACGGCAAGGATACCTTGCGCGACCGCCAACCGGGGCGCTGTTGTCCAGTCGGCTGCCAAGTGCCCGAAACGCCTGAGTTGGCGTTCGATCCGGAT
>JABIPG010000268.1 GCA_018698795.1 Rhodospirillaceae bacterium | reverse complement strand
TCCGCGGTGTAGACCGCGTCCGCGGCGTCGCGGCTTTCCCACAAATACACTCCGCCGCCCTTGCCGTGGCCAAAAAGGTAGTACTTGCGCACGAGCCCCGCCAACCCGTCGTATTTAGGCGCGGAGCCCTCGAACAGTTCCCGGGCTTTCTCCAGGTCCACGTCGGCAGGCAGCGGAAAATTAACGATGGCGGTAATCATGGTCGAAGTCCTATTGAACGGTTGATACGCACCATTCCCTACCCCGAGCCACTCGGGGGTGCAACCCCATCCACGGTCCTAGGGACAGATGCGCCCTCCGGCGCGCCGCCGTCAGCGTCGTCATCCGTGGCCGTGTCTTCGGTGTACGCCACACCCATGGCAGCCATGACCTCGGGCGGCAAGCTGCGGAGATGGATATCGCGTTGCGGATACGGAAAATCGATGCCGTTCTCGTGAAACGCATCCCAGACGTTGAGCAGAATCTCGGAAGATAGATTACCGATACCGCTCTGCGGATCATTGAGCCAGACCCTAAGTTCCAAATCGACGCTGTTGTCGCCGAAGCCCCGCATCTGGCAGACCGGCGGCGGATGCGCCAGCACGCGCGAAACCTTCCCTGCCGCCTCGACGGATAGGGCAATGGCTTTGCGCACATCGCTATCATAGTCGACGCCGATCGGCAGTTTCAGGCGCACCAGGTTATTGGTATAGGACCAATTCTCAACGCGTTGCGAAATCAACTCTTCATTCGGGATCAGATGCTCAATGCCATCGCGGGTAATGACCGAAACACAACGCGCGCCCAACGAGTTGATCCAGCCATAGCTATCGCCGATAGCGATGACATCGCCCGGCTTCACGGACCGATCCATCAACAAGATGAGCCCACTGATCAAGTTGGAAAACACTTTCTGCAGGCCGAACCCGATACCGAGACCAACAGCACCGGAGAACACTGCAAACGCCGTCAGGTCGATGCCCACGGCATCCAATCCCATGACCACAGCCAGGGTATAAACGACGATACGGAACAGCTTGCCCAGCAATACGGCGGCAGCCGGTGACACCTTCGGCATGGCGGCAATACGGCGCTCAACCAACCCCGACACCACACCCGCCAGCCACACCAGCACACCGACCGCAATCACCGCCTTAGCGACGCCGAGCACAGAAATTCGGAAGGTGCCGAATTGCAGCGCCATGCTGTCCAGCACGGCAATGGTCGGGTCCAAGAGCGCGGTGATATTTAACGCCGCGACCGTCCAGGCCGTCACGGCGATTACCTTCGACCAGGTACGGTCGCGGATCAGCACCGTGGCGAGGCGGATCACCACCCAGGCCGTGAGCAAACTGACGGTGATCTCAATCAGATGGTGCGGCCATTTGGCGTACTGCGCGGCGACGACCGAGAACCACTGCGCAACCAGCCACACCACCGGCAGCGCCAGCGGCACAAGGGCTTCCGTGACCGGCTTGACGAAGCGCTGATACCAAGGCGCGTCGTAAGATGTTTCCATCCACTTGCGGCAGCGCGGCGAAAATGCCCAGGCAATGACAAAGGCAAACAGTACAACGGCAAACTGGATGGCGGCGCTGAGCACAAAGAGGTTGTCTTGCGCCCACCCCGACCATTCGGTCAGGCGGGCCTGCAAGAACTCAAGATCGAGATATTTTTCCAACCAGCTTCCCCTATGAACTCGTCAGCCATCATAGGGGATCGAGGTCGGTTCCTCCAAGATCAATCGGCTTCACAGATGAATGGCCAAATGATCTTGGCATCCGGCGGATGGATATTGCCCTTGTCGTCCTTGTAGGCGATTTGCACCCGGCGTTCGTCTTCGGGCAGAGCCCGCATGGCATGGGTGTCGATAGGCAACTTTCCTCGAAACAGCGCCACCGGATCGATAAAATGCCCATCTACCGGGATCACCAAGCTGTCGGTAACCGCGTAGTTGGGCGAGGTGGTGATATTTACAGTCAAATGGTTGTGCGGCTGACGGCGTTTTCCGGGCACGCCGGATTTTCCGTTGGGGCCGATGAAATCACCCATCTTGAGGCGTTGGCCGACCTGTACCTGGGGCGGGGCGTTGAAGTGTGATTGCAGAGTGTAGATGTAGACCGGCAGACCGGTATCTTCGGGCGTGTGGCGCATGATCACCTGACGGCCACGAAAACTTTTGCCGCCGCCTTCGCGGTAGATCGCAATGACCTCGCCATCGGCCATGGCATGCAGCGGCACGTCCCAGCCTGCCGGGATATCAGCACCCGAATGAATGCGGTTGGCCACGGGACCACGCCAGGGCTCGCCGAAGATATGGTCGATCTCGGGACAATCCGCGCCATCTGGATAAACAGGGACCAGTTCGCTTTCGAGAAGGCCGCGTTGGCGTTGCTGGTCCATCTTTTCGAGTTTCGCAAAGAAAGCGCCCTTGGTGGCATCATCGATGGCGCCCATACTCACTTTCGGGCCGCCGGACGAGGCGTTGTCACTGCTGGGTTGTTTCTTGCGCTTCGCCTGGGCCCCACCTTCGAAGAACGCCTTGAACTCTCGGACCGTCAGGTAGCCGTCCTCGTCGGCGTCGATGGCGTCGAAGATATCGCCCGACTTTTGCCATTCATCGCGGCTGACCTTGCCGTCGCCGTCGGTGTCGTTTTTCTTGACCGCGCGTTTCGGGTTTTTGCCTTGCGCAAATGCGGCATCGATCACTGGCGCTATCAACAGCGCACTGAGCATACCGGTGAATACCATCCTTTTTGTGAGCAACATTGAAGGTCTCCGCTCCATGTTCAGGGGACAGCGGAAGCTTAGCAAGTTTCTCACTCAGGTGTCTCGGGTGTTCTGCGTCCGTTAACGCCCTTCGCGCCGGTTCAGGAACGCCAGGCGTTCGAGCATGTGTACGTCCTGCTCGTTCTTCAACAGCGCGCCGTACAGCGGCGGAATCAGGTCTTTCTGATCGTCGGAGCGCAAGGCTTCAGGCGGAATGTCTTCGACCATCAACAGCTTGATCCAATCGATCAGCTCAGACGTAGAGGGCTTCTTCTTTAGGCCCGGCACGTCACGCAAACCGTAAAACACGTTCATGGCTTCCGATACCAAGCGCTTTTGCACGTCGGGGTGATGCACCTGAACGATGGCGCGCATGGTGTCTTCGTCGGGGAACGAAATGTAGTGGAAAAAGCAGCGGCGCAGGAAGGCGTCGGGGAGTTCTTTTTCGTTGTTCGAGGTGATGATCACAATGGGGCGCTGCTTGGCGACGATTGTTTCCTTGGTCTCGTAGACGTGGAACTCCATGCGGTCCAACTCGAGCAGCAAATCGTTCGGAAACTCGATGTCGGCCTTGTCGATCTCATCGATCAACAGCACCGGGCGCTGATCGGCTTCGAACGCCTCCCACATCCTGCCCTGCAGGATATAGTTGCTGATATCGTGCACGCGCTCGTCGCCCAACTGCGAATCGCGCAGCCGCGCCACGGCGTCATATTCATACAAACCCTGCTGCGCCTTGGTAGTGGATTTCACGTGCCATTGCATCAAGGGCGCACCGAGTGCGTCTGCGATCTCCTGAGCCAGTACGGTCTTGCCGGTACCGGGCTCACCCTTGACCAGCAACGGGCGCTCCAGCGCCACGGCGGCGTTCACCGCAATCTTCAAATCTTCGGTGGCAACGTAGCTTTCCGTGCCTTCAAAACGCTTAGTCATTAACAGATATCCCCTAATCGGTCTTTTCTTCGGGTCTACTCCGCACCCACCGGCACGGTTTTTCCAAAACTCACCAACGCCACGTTTTCCGGCGTCGGATGACGCGGCACCATCAGCGCGAAAACCAACGACACACCAGCCATGGCGGTGCCGGCCAAAAACACATAGGCCGGCGACACCAGCCAAAGAAACCCGAAAGCAGCCGGAATGACAACCGCCGCGATGTGCGAAAGTGTAAAACTGATGCCCGTGGACGAGGCGATGTCGGCGGGATCGGCGATTTTCTGGAAATAGGTCTTGATCGCCAACGCCATGGCGAAAAACACGTGGTCCAACAGGTAAAGCCCGACGCCCATCCAGACCTCGGTGGCGAAGGCATAGCCGGTAAATACGAACAACAGCCCAGTGTACTCAATAATCAGCGTGCGCCGCTCGCCGAAGCGCTGCACGAAGCGCCCGATTTTCGGCGCCAGCCAAAACGTCGCCCCCATATTGACCAAAAACAGCAGGCTCATGTCGGAGGCGGAAAAATCGAACTTCTCGACCATCAGAAAAACCGCAAAAACGACGAAAATCTGGCGCCGTGCGCCGGACATGAACGTCAGCGCATACCAGAGCCAATAGCGCTGACGGAAAACCAGTGTTTTGCGTTGATTGGTAGCGGCCTTGAACTCGGGGAATGTCTTCCAGCAATAGAGCGCGATAACGACGGTGACGCCGCCCGCCACCAAATAAACCCAGGTGTAGGCGACGCCCGACCATTCCAATGCCACGAAGATGATGCCAAAGGCGATGGCCGACGCAATGGAGCGTGCTGATATGATGCGCCCGAACACCTCGGGCGCGCGGTCTTTGTCGATCCACTGCAAGGTCAGGGACTGGTGCGTCGTCTCGAAATAATGGAACCCGATGGACATGATGAAGGTCGTGAACAACAACCCCCAGAAGCTCGGCAGGAGACCGGTCATCGCCACGCCAACGCCCAAAAACAGCAAAGACAGCACCGCCAGCGGCTGTTGGCGGATGAACAGCAAAATGAACACCACGGCAAAGCTCAAGAACCCCGGCACCTCGCGCACGCTTTGCAAAATACCGATCTGCTGGCCATCGAACGCAGCCGCCTCAACGGCGAAGTTGTTCAACAATCCACGCCATGAAGCGAAGCTCAGGGGCATGGCGACGGCCATCAAAAGCAGCAGCATTTCCGGCGATCGCCAGTCGGTGTCTTGGGGGAGGAATTTGCGCATTATTTCAAGGTGGGTCCCACCCAGCCCAGGGTCAAGGCTGGAGAGCGCCGCATTCTATCCAGCCTCGGCCAAGGCCGCCTGGATGGCATCCAGCGCCGCTTGACCGTCGGCACCATTGGGCCCACCGGCCTGCGCCATGTCGGGCCTGCCGCCGCCACCCTTGCCGCCAACCGCAGCCGAACCGACGCGCACCAGATCAACGGCGCTGACGCGCGCCGTCAAATCTTCGGTGACGCCCACCACCAGCGACGCTTTGCCGTCGACATTCGATACCACGGCAACGACGCCGGAACCGAGCTGGGTTTTCAAGTCGTCCGCCAAATTTTTCAAATCCTTCGCCGGCATGCCATCGAGCAACTTCGGCGCATATTTGACGCCGCCCACCTCAATCGTGTCCGCGCCCGCATTGCCGCCACTGCCACCACCCTCCCCTAGGGCCAATTGGCGCCGCGCTTCGGCGAGGTCGCGTTCCAGTTTGCGGCGCTCCTCGATCAGGCTCTCGACACGCGCCGGCACATCATCGGGCTTGGCTTTCAACAGCGTCGCCGCATGGTTCAGCGATTTTTCCACATTGTCGAAGTAAGCCAGGGCGCCAGGCCCCGTCAGCGCCTCGATGCGGCGCACGCCGGCAGCCACGGCGGACTCGCTCAAAATCTTGAACGGCCCGATATCACCGGTACGCTTCACATGCGTGCCGCCACAAAGCTCTGTGGAATAATTTTTACCACCGTCTTCGTCGCCGCTCCCACTTCCGCCCCCACTTCCGCCCCCACTTCCGCCCATGGAGACAACACGGACCTCGTCGCCGTACTTTTCACCGAACAGCGCCATGGCGCCGGCCTCGACGGCGGCTTCGGGCTCCATCAGGCGTGTGGTGACGTCGGAGTTAGCGGCGACGCGCGCGTTGACCTCGGCCTCGACGGCGGCCAGTTCGTCCGCCTCAACGCCTTTCGGGTGCGAGACATCGAAGCGCAGGCGATCGGGCGCCACTAATGATCCCTTCTGTGTCACGTGGTCGCCCAGCTGGCGGCGCAGCGCCTCGTGCAACAAGTGCGTGGCGGAGTGGTTGCCACGCAACGCTGAACGGCGCGCATGGTCAACACTGAGCACCACTTCGGCGCCGGTTTCCAGCGTGCCGTCCTCGATGGTAACCGCATGCACATGCAAATCACCGACACGTTTGTGGGTATCGGTGACGGTGACTTTCAAATCGTCGGCGCGGATCACACCGCAATCGCCCATCTGGCCACCCGATTC